>NZ_JBHYGG010000241.1:0-58807 GCF_051859125.1 Gemmata sp. | reverse complement strand
ACCCAGGGGAAGGTGGTGCTCAAGCTGGAGCGGCTGGACCTGGGGCGGCTGGTCCGCGAGACCGCCGCCGACCACCAGGGCCGGTTCGACGCGGCCCGGGTCGGGCTCTCGGTCGCCGCGCCGGCCGCGCCGGTGTGGGTGACCGGCGACGCGACCCGGCTCGCGCAGGTCGTCGACAACGTCTTCACCAACGCGCTGAAGTTCACGACCCCGGGCGGCCAGGTGGCGGCGTGCGTCGGGGTCGAGGGGGGCCGGGCGCGGCTGGCCGTCCGGGACACCGGGATCGGGATCGAGCCCGACGTGCTCCCGACGATCTTCGAGGTGTTCGCGCAGGCCGATAAGACGCTGGACCGGAGCGGGGGCGGCCTGGGCCTCGGGCTCGCGATCGTCCGCGGGCTGGTGGGGCTCCACAGGGGGTCGGTCGCGGCCCACAGTGCAGGGACCGGAAAGGGAACCGAGATGGTTGTCACTCTCCCGCTCGAACAGGAACTGGCGGCCCCCGCGGCGGCCGGCCCGCCGCACCCCGGGGCCGCCCACCGGCACCGCGTCCTCGTGATCGAGGACAACCGCGACTCGGCCGAGAGCCTCCAGATGCTCCTGGAGGCGACCGGGTACGAGGTGCGGGTGGCGTTCACCGGAACCGACGGCGTCCGCGAGGCCACGGCGTGGCTCCCCGACGCGATCGTGTGCGACATCGGCCTGCCGGGAATGGACGGGTTCGCCGTCGCCCGGCACCTGCGGGGCGACCCGCGGACCGCGGCGGTGCGGCTCGTCGCGGTCACCGGGTACGGCCGGGAGGAGGACGTGGCGAACGCCCGTGCGGCGGGGTTCAACGACCACCTCGTCAAGCCGGCCGACCCCGAGAAATTGATGGCGAAGCTCCAGTCGGCGTGACCGCGGCCGCGGGCGTGACTGGGATTTGGGCAGGTGCCGGGGCGCACCCTGAGCGCCAGCGAGGGGGTAAGGCCCGCCCCCTTGCTGGCGCTCAGGGTGCGCCCACATCCAGAGACTCACCCGCGGCCGATTTCCACTTCCTGATGCCCTCCGCCTCGCGCATACTAAACGGACCTGCCCTCCCTCCTCGCACCTTTCCCACCCACGCGAGGGTCCGACGATGCCGCCCGCCCCCTGCCCCGGTCCGTCCCGGCGCGACGCGCTCGCACTCGGCGCGTTCGGCCTCACGCTCCCGCGACTGCTCGCCGCCCGCGAGGCGGCCCCGCAGCGTCGGCCGAAGGCGTGCATCGTGCTCTTCCTCCTCGGCGCGCCGCCGCAACAGGAGACGTGGGACCCGAAGCCGGACTCGCCCGTCGAGGCCCGCGGCGATCTGGGCGTGATCCGCAGCGCGACGCCCGGCCTGCTCCTCGGCGAGACGATGGTGAAGACCAGTCGGCACACCGAGAAGATCGCGGTGCTCCGGGCGGTTTCGACCAACGACAGCTCGCACTCGTCCAGCGGCTACTACATGACGACCGGCTACCCGCACGCGCCGGTCGGCGTCGAGAACGCCAAGCCCGGCGCGCCGAACGACTGGCCGAGCCTCGGCGGCGTGGTGCGGCGGGTACTGCAACCGCAGTGCAGGCTGCCGGCCGCTGTCACACTCCCGGAACAATCCGCGAACGACGGCAACCTGCTCTGGCCGGGGCAGGACGCGGGGTTCCTCGGCCGCTCCGCCGACCCGTGGCTGCTGGCGTGCGAGCCCGAGAAGGGGCGGTTCGACGTTCCCGGGCTGACGCTGCCGGCCGACGTGAGCGAACCGCGGTTCGACGGCCGCCGTCAGTTGTTGGGCGGCATCGACCGAATGCCGGCGAGCGCCGACGAGCGCGGCATCGGGGCGAAGGCCTTCGAGTTGATCGCGTCGCAGCAGGCCCGCAAGGCGTTCGACCTCGACTCCGAGAACGTCCGCACCCGCGACCGCTACGGCCGCTCGCGGTTCGGCCAGTCGTGCCTGCTCGCCCGGCGGTTGGTGGAGGCCGGGGTTCCGCTGATCCGCGTGAACTGGACGCGGGTGCCGAACGCGCCGAACAACGGCCACTGGGACACGCACGCGAAGAACACCGAGGGCGTGCGTGCGCTGATGCCGATCCTCGACACGGCGTACACCGCCCTGCTCGAAGACCTCGCCGACCGCGGGATGCTCGACGACACACTCGTGGTGTGGTGCGCGGAGTTCGGTCGCACGCCGAAGATCAACCCGGCCGGCGGCCGCGACCACTGGGGTCCGGTGTTCTCGGTGGCGCTGGCGGGCTGCGGAGTAAAAGGCGGTGCGGTCTACGGCGCGAGCGACAAGCTGGCGGCGTATCCCAGGGACGGCCGCGTCACGCCGCAAGATCTGCACGCGACGATCTACCACTGCCTGGGCATCCCCCGCGACACCGAGATCCGCGACGCGCAGGGCCGCCCGCTACCCATCTGCCGCGGCGAACCCGTGAAGGCGATTCTGGGGTGAGCGATGACCGAGGAAGAGTGGCTGACAACCGCGGATCCCGCCGGAATGCTCGCTGTGTTGCGCGGCAACGGGAGCAACCGCCGGTTGCTGCTCCTCGCTGTCGCCATATTCCGTGGTGATGACCGGGTGGCTGGGAAGAGTCTGCTTCGCCAACTTGTCATCGAGCAATACGCGGACGGTCAAGCCTCATTAACGAGCCTCCGCAGGCTTTGGGGAAGGAATACGGTCGGAGGTTCTTGGCCAGAACGGCCCTTCGAGTGGGCGGAGGCACTAATTACAGGTGAAGGTGGTGCCTACGAGCCTTTCATCTTGGAGACGACGGCTCGTCGAGTTATTCGCGACATCTTCGGCAATCCGTTTCGCCCCGTGACAGTCGATCCCGCGTGGCTCACGTCCGATGTGCTGGCGCTCGCCCGCGGCATCTACGCGGAGCGCGCGTTCGACCGCATGCCGATCCTCGCCGACGCGCTCCAGGACGCGGGGTGCGACAACGAGGACGTGCTGACCCACTGCCGCGACGCATCCGCGCCGCACGTCCGCGGGTGCTGGGTTGTCGATTTGGTGCTTGGGATGGCGTGACCGCTTACCGTTGCAGCCGCGGATGCGGCGACCGATGGTAGCCAGGGGTGCGGCTCGCTGTGCGAGCAAACCCCTGGTCCAGGGCCATGCCAGGGCGCGTGTCGCCCTCCGGGGCTACGATCCGCGATGCGCCGGGGACCAGGGGTTCCAGTCGTCGTGCTCGCTACTCCAATGGCTACCCTCGGTCGCCGCAATCCGCGGCTACAAACACCACTCGCTGACGCCGCACAAAACAAAAAGCCACGGGGACCTCCCCGTGGCTCGATCGGTTCAGACGTGGGTCAGACCGGCGTGTTGTGCGCGACGACCTTCTTCATCCCCTGGGCGCGGTCGCGGGCCTTCGCCTTGTTGGCACGCTCGACGGCGTTGCCGAACGGCAGCGCCTCGGCGTCGGCCGCGGCCTTCGTCGCGATGTCGGCGGTCACCTCGGTCGCCTTGCGGGCGTTCGCCGTCAGCACCGTCACCACGTTCGCCCGGATCTGGACGAACCCCTCCTCGACGAAGTACCGCTCGGCCGCGGTGCCGGTCTTGAGGCGCAACTCGCCGGCCCCGAGGCGGCCGATGAGCGGGGCGCGGCCCGGCAGCACGCCGAGTTCGCCGTCGAACATCGGCAGCACGATGAAGTCCACGATCGTGTCGATGATCGCCTTCTCGGGCGTCACCACCACGCACCGCAGCTTGCCCCGCAGGCGGTCGTCCTGCGCCTGGGTCGCGAAGCTCGGCATCATCGCGTGTTCGACGGCGGACTGAACGGTCGGCTCGGGGTTCGGCATGGCCATGTGGGTGTGTGGGTTTCAGGCGAGCGGGGGACGTGGGTCCCCCGGTGGTGCCACGGGCGGCGTCACGCCTTCATCTTCTCGGCGGCCGCGGCGGCCTGCTCGATCCCGCCGACGTACATGAACGCTCCTTCCGGCAGGTGGTCCCACTTGCCGTCGCACAGCTCCTCGAAGCTCGTGATCGTGTCCTCGAGCTTCGTGAACTCGCCGCTCTTGCCGGTGAACGGCTCGGCGACGAAGAACGGCTGCGACAGGAACCGCTCGATGCGGCGGGCGCGGGCCACGACCTTCTTGTCGTCTTCCGACAACTCGTCGACGCCGAGGATGGCGATGATGTCCTGCAGGTCGCGGTACCGCTGCAGAATGCGCTTCACGCGGTCGGCCACGGCGAAGTGCCGCTCGCCGACGAACTGCGGGTCGAGCAGACGGCTGTTCGACGCGAGCGGGTCGATGGCCGGGTAGATGCCCTTTTCCGAGATCGACCGCTCCAGGTAGATGAAGGCGTCGAGGTGCTGGAACGTGTTGGCCGGGGCCGGGTCGGTGGGGTCGTCGGCCGGCACGTACACGGCCTGCACCGAGGTGATGGCCCCGTCGCTGGTCGTCGTGATGCGTTCCTGAAGTTCGCCCATTTCCGTGGCAAGCGTCGGCTGGTAACCGACGGCGCTCGGCATGCGGCCCAGCAGCGCGGACACCTCGGAGCCGGCCTGCGAGAACCGGAAGATGTTGTCGACGAACAGCAGCGTCTCGGTCTTGCTCACGTCGCGGAACCACTCGGCCATCGTCAGGGCGGAGAGCGCGACGCGGAGGCGGGCGCCCGGGGGCTCGTTCATCTGGCCGAACACCATCGCCGTCGATTCCAGCACGCTCTTGGCGTCGGCCGCGGCGCTGGTCTTGGTCTCCTGCATTTCGAGCCAGAGGTCGTTCCCCTCGCGGGTCCGCTCGCCGACCCCGGCGAACACCGAGTACCCCTTATAGACCTTCGCGATACGGGTGATGAGTTCCTGGAGGATCACCGTCTTGCCGAGGCCGGCCCCGCCGAACAGCCCGGCCTTGCCGCCGCGGACGAGCGGGGTGAGCAGGTCGAGCACCTTGATGCCCGTGACGAGCACCTCGGACTTCGGCGACAGTTGGTCGAACTTCGGCGGCTCGCGGTGGATGCCGCGGACCTCGGTGTTGCCGACCGGGCCGCGGCCGTCGATCGCCTCGCCGAGCACGTTGAACACCCGGCCCAGGGTCGCGAGGCCGACCGGCACCGAGACCGGCGCGCCCGTGTCGGTCGCCACCATCCCGCGGACGAGGCCGTCGGTGCTGCCCAGCGCGACGCACCTGACGCGGCTGCCGCCGAGGTGCTGCTGGACCTCGCCGACCAGGTTGATCTCGACCCCGCCCTCGCTCTTGGCCTCGATCTTGAGGGCGTTGTAGATCTCGGGCAGTTGGCCCTCTTCGAACTCCACGTCGAACGTGGACCCGATGATCTGGACGATCGTGCCGGCCTTCTTCGCGACGGAAACCATGTGTGCCCTCTCGTAGGGCCGGCGGTGCCGGCCGATCGTATAGCGTGGCCGGTGACCCGGCCCTACTTTGCAGTCAGAAAGCCCAGGTGGTGCTCGCAGTGACGCAACTGCAACCGCACCGCCGTGTCCTTGTCCATCGGGCCGAACAGCGGCGAGGGCACGATCGGCCCCGTGTGCGCCTTCAACCGCTCGGCCGCCTGCCGCAGTCTCGCGACCGCGGCGGCCGGGTCCCCGCCCGCGGCCGGGACCGTCTCGGGCACCGTCCGGGTGCCGGGGACGAACCCGTTGGCGAGGACGCCGTCCCGCATCCGCTTCCCCGCCGTCGTCCGCACCAGCCACACGACCGGCTGTAGTAAAAGCGGAACCTTCGGGAACCCTTCGACCGGGTAGCTCAGCCAGTTCGCCAGGTGCCCCGCGACCTGGGCGAGATCCCAGTTCCCGGCCCGGTCGTAGCCGCGTGCCAGCAGGTTCTCGGCGTCCGCGACCACTTCGTCGAGCGAGGCGAACGACAACATGCGGCGATCAATTCGTTGAGCAGGGCGCATGCGACCGACTCACGACAAGACTCGGTTACCTTCCAAACGCATCGCCATATACTCCAGGCTGAAGCCACTTCTTGCACTCGGCCTCGAACAGCTTCAAACCAGCCATGTAATAGTTCACACCAAGCCTTTTGCGAGCGGTGTTGACAAAAAACGTGCTCGCTATGGGCATATTTTCGATCTTCGTGATGTCATCCCATCGGATCAAAGGGTCAGTTCCAAAGAACCCACGGTGGATGATTCCCTCTTCAGTCAAAACAATCTCGCGTCGCTGAATTTCAAATAGCAGCGGCACTGTAAAGAAGCCAGCTATACACGCCCCGAGCAACAACACGTTAACATTCCCTTTCTGCGGCCCCAACCATTGCGTAAACAGGTCAACCACGTAGCCGATGAGCGACGCAATGGTAATCAGTGTACCGATTGCGCCCAAACCTCGAACGAAGTCGCCGTATCGCATCACAATCCTGTCTTGCTCTTTCGTCACCCCTCCACCGACTAGCCTTCCCAACATCACAGCAAGTGCCAAGACAATCAAAGTCGAAAGCGCGGTTATAGCCGCCTTCAGCAGTCCCTCAGGCATTGGCGATCTCCCGGTGGGGTTCTCACTTGAGAGCCTCGGAGCCGGCGATCAGCTCGCTGATTTCCTTGGTGATGTTCGCCTGGCGGTTCCGGTTGTAGACGCGGGTGATCTCCTTGATGAGGTCGCCGGCGTTCTCGGTGGCGGCCTTCATCGCGACGCGGCGGGCGATCTGCTCGCTCACGGCGGCGTCGAGGAACATCTTGAACAACCGCACCTTCAGCGCCGCCGGCACCAGTTCCTCCAGGATGCCCGAGGCGTCCGGGAGGAACTCGTAGTCCACGCGGCCCGCGTCGGGGCCGGGGGCGGCCCCGCCCTTCGCGCTGGCCTTCGTCTCGACCGACACCGACGACAGCGGCAGGAGCGTCTCTACGACGGCCTGCTGCCGGGCGGGGTTGATGAACCTCATGTACGCGACCTTCACCTCGTCGATCTGGCCCGAGACGAACAGGTCGATGTACCGGTTCGCCAGCACGTCCACCTCGGCGAACGTCGGCTTCTCGTTGAAGTTCAGGTACTCGGCGGTCCGCGGGACGCCCTGGAACTTGAAGAACGCGATGCCCCGCTTGCCGGCGACTTCGAGGTCGAACGGCGTGGCCGCGTCGCGGTGCTGGCGGACGACGTGCATCCCCTCGCGGATGATGCTGCCGTTGTACCCGCCGCACAGCCCGCGGTTGGCGGTGACGACGAGGAGCAGCGACTTCTTCACCGGCCGGGTGACGAGCAGCGGGTGCGACACCTCGCCGGCGTTCTTGCTCAGGTCGGCGGCCAACTCGGCGATCTTCCGCGTGTAGGCGTCCGCCTCCTGCGCGCGGGCGAGCGCCTTGGCGAACCGCGCGGTGGCGATGAGTTCCATCGTCCGCGTGATCTTCCGGATGTTCCGGACCGCCTTGCGGCGCTTCAGCAGGATGCGGAGGTTAGCCATCGGGGTACGTTTCGAGTTTCGAGTTTAAGGTTTCACGTTCGACCGTCACCCGCTCGGCCCGCGGGGAGTTCGAAACGCAGTAATCACGAAGATCAGGTCTTCGTCGCCCCGGCCGTTGTACCGCCAGATGATCTTGACCCACCGCCCGTTCGGGAGGCGCCCGTAGCTCTCGACGCCGGGTTCGGGTTCTATCCACCGATCCACGTCGGTGCGGGCGTGCCACGCGAATTCAACTTCTTCTGCCCCAAGTCCGTGCAGGTCCAGTTTCGCAAGGTTCCAGTCGAGCCAGACGAATTCCGCCATGCCTCCTTTCTTCCGGGGTTAACCCCGCCGGGCGCTGTGGCACCGGCGGGCGGAACGCGAACCTTGAACTCGGAACCTTGTACCGCGGTCACGCCTTGAACTGCGGTTGGAAGTCGGCGATGGCGGCGTTGAGCTTGGCCGCCACGTCGTCGGTGATCTTCTTCTCCTTCGCCAGCAGCGCCCGCACCTCGGTCCGCTGCTCCTTCATGAACTTGAGGAACTGGTCCTCCCACGCCTTCACCTTCGGCCGCTCGACCTTGTCGAGTGCGCCCGAGTTGCCGGCGAAGATGATCATGATCTGGTCGATGACGTTGAGCGGGCGGTATTGGCCCTGCTTCAGGATCTCGACCATCCGCTGGCCGCGGTCGAGCTGCCGCTGCGTGGCGGGGTCGAGGTCGGTGCCGAGCTGGGCGAACGCTTCGAGTTCGCGGAACTGGGCGAGCGTCAGCTTCAGGCCGCCGGCGACCCGCTTGTCCTTCATCGCGCCGATCTGGGCGTTGCCGCCGACGCGGGACACCGAGATGCCGACGTCCACGGCCGGCAGGATGCCCGCGTTCTTCAGGTCGGGCTGGAGGTAGATCTGCCCGTCGGTGATGGAGATCACGTTCGTCGGGATGTACGCCGAGACCTCGCCCTCCAGGGTCTCGATGATCGGCAGGGCGGTCAGCGAGCCGCCGGTGCCGGCGACCTTGGCGATCTTCCCGCCGGGGAAGTGCTTCAGGTCGTGCTCGGCCTGGGCCCTGCCGCCGAGTTCGGCCGGGCCGACGTAGACCATGCCCGCGTCGCCCGGGCCGCGGCGCTCGCCCGGCTTCGCCTTCTTGTTGATGCCCCAGTGGGCGTCGGCCCCGGTCGCGTCGGTGTGGCCGTCGAGGATGACCCAGTGCTCGGCCAGCTTGGCGCTCCGCTCGAGCAGGCGGCTGTGGCAGTAGAACACGTCGCCGGGGTACGCCTCGCGGCCCGGGGGCCGGCGGACGAGGAGCGAGAGCTGGCGGTACGCGGCGGCCTGCTTCGACAGGTCGTCGTACACGCACAGGGTGTCGCGGCCCTGCTCGTACATGAAGTACTCGGCCATCGCCGTGCCCGCGTACGGGGCGATGTACTGGAGCGGGGCCGAGTCGGCGGCCGAGGCGACGACGACGATGGTGTACTCCATCGCGCCGGCCTTCCGCAGCAACTCGACCACGCCGGCGACCTTCGACTCCATCTGCCCGCACGCCACGTACACGCAGATGACGTCTTCTTCCTTCTGGTTGATGATCGTGTCGATCGCGATCGCCGTCTTGCCGGTCTTCCGGTCGCCGATGATGAGTTCCCGCTGGCCGCGGCCGATCGGGGTCATGGCGTCGATGGCCTTGATCCCGGTCTGGAGCGGCTGCTTCACCGGCTGCCGCTGCACGATGCCGGCGGCCGGGCTCTCGAGCGGCCGGCGCTTGTCGGAGACGATCGGCCCCTTGCCGTCGAGCGGGTTGCCGAGCGGGTCCACGACGCGGCCGATGAGGCCGGGGCCGACCGGCACCGACAGCAGCTGGCCCGTGGTGCGGACCTCCATCCCCTCGCGGACCTTCAGGTAGTCGCCGAGGATGATGACGGAGACGGACGCCTCTTCGAGGTTGAACGCCAGCCCCTTGACGTCGGCGCCCGGGAAGTCCACGAGTTCGCCGGCCATGACCTGCGACAGGCCGTAGCACCGGGCGATCCCGTCGCCGACCTCGAGCACCTGACCCACCTCACGCGACTCGACCTTGCGGTCGTAGTCGGTGATCTGCTTGGTCAGCACGCTGATGATTTCGCCGGCATTGAATTTAGAGGACATAGCTGCTGCCCTTGTCGAGCAAGAGAGTTCGGAGGTTGTTGAGTCGCGAGCGCACCGACGAGTCGATGACCCGGTCGCCGATCTGGACGACCATCCCGCCGATCAGGGCCGGGTCCACCCGGACCGCCAGGACGGGCTGCTGCTTGAGCGCGGCGGCGAGCGTTGCGGTCAGCTTCTCGCGCTGCGCGGCCGTCAGTTCGCTGGCCGCCGTGACCTTCACCCGGACCCGGCCGGCCCGGTCGTCGAGCAACTGGCGGTACGCGGCGGCGACCCCGCCGAGGAGGTCGAGCCGGCCGTTGGTGGTGAGCACGGTCACCAGCCCGCGGAACAGGTCCGAGGCGTTGCCCGGCAGGGCTGCCTGGAGCGCGGCGGCCTTGGCCCGCTTCCCGACCGCGGGGCTGGCGAGGAACGCGGCGACGCTCGGGCTCTCGCCCAGCACGCCGGCCACGAAGTCGCCCAGTTCGACCCCGAGGGCGTCGACGACCGCGGGGCCGTCGGGCTGGGCGGCGGCGGCGGCGATCAGCGCCTCGGCGTACACCTTGGCCAGCCGGGACTTGATCGACCCGGCTTCCAGGACGGTTTCGCGCGCGTGCGGTGCGTTGGCCATTGTTGTCTCGGTTCCCCGGCTAACCCGGTCGTCAGGCCTTGCTCGTGACGCCCTTCAACTCGGCGATCGACTCGTCGAGCAGGCGGCGGTGGTCCTCCGCCGTGATGTTCCGCTGGAGGGCCTTCTCGGAGATCAGCGCGGCGAGCGCGACGGCCTGCCCGTAGATCTCCTTGAGGGCGGCGTCCCGGGCGGCCTCGATCTCGCGGCGGGCGCGAGCCCGCTCGTCGGCCGCGTCCTTCACGCCGGCCTCGCGCTCGGTGGTGCGGAGCGCGTCGGCGTCGCGGCGGGCCTCGTCGAGCACTTCCTTGGCCTTGAGGGCGGCGGCGTCGAGGTCGGCCTTCGCCTTCACGAGCGCTTCCAGAGCCTCGGCCCGGTCCCGCTTGGCCTGCTCGCGCTCGCCGAGGATCGTCGCCTCGCGCTTCTCGAGCCCCTGCTTGATGCCGGGCCACGCGAACACGTAGAGGATGGCCAGCAGGAGGCCGAACACCACGAGGGTGTAGACGCCCAGGTCCCACCGCTTGATGCCGGTGAAGTCGAGGCCGCTCTTCTCTTCGCCGTGGCCGGCCGCCGCGAGCACGGGGTCGGCGAGGCCGAGCACGACCAGGGCCGCCAGCGCGAAGAACAGGTGTGAGGTCGAGATTCGCATGGGGGAGTTCCGTCGGCGTCGGAGGCGAGAACCCACACGCCCGCCCGTCGCGACGGGCGGGCGCGAGCCGCGATCACAGGAAGACGAGGGCCAGGCACAGCACGAGGGCGATGATCCCGGCCCCTTCGATCAGGCCGGCGAGGATGAACATCGCGCCCTGGATGGCCCCGGCCTGCTCCGGCTGGCGGGCGATGCCGCCCAGCGCGGCGTAGCCGACGATGCCGATCCCGACGCCGATCCCAATGATCGCCAGGCCCATCCCGATCCCGGCCCCGATGCCGACGTACGGCCCCGAACCCTCGGCGGCGAACAGCGGCGTCGCGGTGGCGAGAACCCCGAGCAGGGCAACAAGCAGGAAGTTGGCGAGGCGCATCGTCGGAACCCTCCAAAGTCAGGTTTAGTTCGTCAGGGCAATTCGGAATTCGCAGTGCGGAGTTCGGGTCGCGGGCACGCTGCCCCAACCCAATCCACCGCCGTCAACACTTCGCTCTGTTGTCTCTGATTCCGCACTCCGCATTTCAATCAGTGCGGCGGGTGCTTGGCGAGGCCGATGAACACCGCGGTCAGGAACGTGAAGATGAACGCCTGGAGGCCCGCGATGAACAGCTCCAGCAGGCTCAGGGCGGTCACCAGCGCCACGCTGAACGGCATCACGCCCCAGAAGACCCACGGGTTCTCCTTCGCGAACGGGACCTGGTAGGCCGGGTCGCTCACGAGCGCGATGAAGAACAGGATCATGAACAGAACGGTGTGCCCGGCCAGCATATTGGCGAACAACCGCACGGCCAACACGCCGACGCGGATGAACGCCGTGGCGTACTCGAGGATCGCCATGCCGAACATGATGGCGAACCCCATCAGCTTCATCGGCAGCCCGCCCTCGAGCTCGATGTGCGGGATGAACGTCTTCAGGTACCCGCCGAACCCGTTCGACGCGACGCCCGACACGTGGATCACCAGGAAGCTCACCAGTGCCAGCGCGGCGGTCACCGGGATCGCCGCCGTGGGCGACCCGAGGAACGGCACCATGCCGATCAGGTTCATCGCGAAGATGAACAGGAACAGGGTCGCGAGGTACGGCAGGTAGGCGTTCGCGTCGTGCTCGCCGACGCCCGGCCGCACGATCTTGTCGCGGATGAAGAACAGCAGGCTCTCCAACAGGTTCCACAGCTTGCCCGTGGGCGGGTCGCCGTCCCGCATCATCTCCGACAGGTAGATCATCGCGGCCGCCACGACCAGCGCGCTCACCGTAATCAGGATGATGAACTTGAGCGGGAACCCCTCGTACTCGAGGTCCTCGATGACCGCCCCGGCCGTCGGCAGGATCTCGATGTGGTTCGAATCGACGACGTGCGCGAACGGGTCGATCTTCGCCTTCTCGTGCTTCTCGTCGGCGTGCTTGGCGTGCGGCGCGGGGGCCGGTTCGGCGTGCGCCGGTGCGGCAGCGCTGGCGGCACCCGCGGCCACAACGGCACCGAGGGCGGCGAGCAAAACGAGGGTCGGACGAAGTCTCGGCATCGCTTTACCTTCTCGCTTTTGCCATCATCTCGGTACCGATGAGCGCCAACTCCACGGTCAGCGTCGTCAGGTACAGTCCGAGCACCCAGCCCATGAACACCAGCGGTTCGCCGCGGAACGCACCGCCGCCCGCGACCAGCAACAACACCGCCCCGCCGAACCCCACCGCGACCCGCAGGAACATCCCGGCCGCCATCGCCAGAACCGGCCCATAGACCAGAACCCGCCCCGACCGGAACGCTAACCGCAGCGTCACCATGCCGACGGGCACCGTCAGGGCGACCGCCGCGGCCGCGAACTTCCCGTGCTGTGGGCCGCGCCACTGTGCCAGTGGTGCGGCGACCGCGACCGCGAGTAACACGGGGACACACAACATGATCGCGAGCCGCCGCGTCACGCCCCGCCCCCGGTCCCGCCCGTCGCCCCGCCGCCCGGCTTCGGCCGCTTTCTCGCCATCACCTTTGCCATCTGCGTCAGGTGGAAGAAAGACGCAACCAACCCCAGCAGCGTCAGACCGATCGTGAACCCCGGCATCGTTCCGAGGTAGTAATCGAGGATCAGGCCGATGACCGAGAACGTCGCCATCTCGGAACCTGCCATCAGGAAGCCGAGTGGCATGTTCGGGCCGCGGTTCGGCTCATTGGCTGGCGGCCCCGCGGACATTGTCTGGGTCCGTGAGCAAGGGCGATCCTAGTGTGGCGGAACGAAGGCGTATTGTGCTTGGTCAACAGGCGAAGTCAACGGGCATCTCGTGAAAAAAATCACAAGGTTACAACACGCGTCGCAAGACCTAATGAGGTATAGACTAACGCAATCTCCACCGACGCGATGAATTTTCGACGCGGGACACGATCCGCCGCGCCCGCGGCCGTTGATCGGACTGAAATGGAGCCCCGCTGCACAGACCGAGTGCAGGGAGGGCGGCTTCAGCGAATCGCGAGAATGCGGCTCGGCAACGCTCTGACGGCGGCGACAGGACGGGAATCTTTGGCACCGCCAATTCAGGTCGTACCGCCTTCGGGTGCGGCCAACTCCCCGCGAACTGCCAAATCGCGTTGACACACCGCGGCCGAAAAAATTAGTATGGAGGTATCGACGGGGTTGTCAGTTACGTCGGATGCTGAGTGAGTCGTTCCGCGGCCCTGCCCCACACCCACTGCAAGAACGCGGGGGGTCTCTCGACCGCACCGCTCCACCGGGTGTTTTGACACCTTGGGCCGGCCGAATGTTGGTGCATGCAATATAATGGCCGGAATGTCCGCCGGGGCGGAGGCTCACTCCCCTTGCGTGGACGGATTCCGGAACCGCCAGGAAGGCCACAGTTTCCGCACGGACGCACCGTGTCCGTCACCGTCCCGTGTGCGTCACCGACGCGAGGGAGTGGCTTCCCGATGAGTAACGCTGGCGTGCTAAACGATCGGCCCAAAACCGAACTTGCCAAGTTGGCCAGTCGGCGCGGCATCCGCGGCTGGGAGTCGATGAACAAGGGGGAGTTGGTGAAGGCTCTTTCCCGTCCTGGTGCTTCCAAGCCCGCGGCCAAGCCGTCGCGGCCGACCCCGACCATCAAGCCCGCCAAGCCCGCCGCCCGGGCCACCACCAAGCCGGTCGCGAAGCCGGCGGCGGTCCCGCTCCCCAAGCCGGCCGCGAAGTCGGCCGCCAAGGTGACGCGGCCCGCCCCGAAGCCCGCGGCGGCCCCGACCGCCTCGCGGATCGCCGGGCACGTCGGCCCCACCAACGGAGCCGCGAAGCCCGCGGCCGCGAAGTCGGCCGCGACCAAGCCCGAGGCCGGCAAGAACGGGTCCGCCAAGCCCGTCGCCAAGGCGCTCCCCGTCGGGGGCCCGAGCAAGGACCGCATCTTCATCGCCGTCCCCGACCCGCACTGGCTCCACGTCATCTGGGAGCTGACCGCGCAGTCCGTGCAGCGGGCCGAGGCCGCGCTCAAGCAGGACTGGTACGGGGCGAAGCTCATCATCCGCCTGTCCGACGTGACCAGCCACGACACGACGAGCACGTCGGAGACCCCGATCCGCGACATCGTGATCGAGGGCGACTGCAACACGTGGTACATCAACGTGTCGCAGCCGCCGCGCCAGTACCGGGCCGACATCGGGTACGTGTCCCGCCGCGGCGACTTCTTCCCGCTCGCGAAGTCGAACGTCGCCACGCCGCCGAAGGCCGGCAGCTCGGAGGCGCTCGACCCGGCCTGGAACCTCGGCGACGCCAAGCAGGCCGAGCGCACGCTGGCCCGCTCGTCGGGGTTCGAGTCGGCCGGGAACCCCGAGCTGCGCGAGTACTTCGAGGAGCGGCTCAAGCGGTCCCTCGGCGCGCCGAAGGAGACCGGGTTCGGCAGCGGCGCGACCCCGCCGGGCAGCATGAAGAAGTTCTTCTTCGACATTGATGCCCGCCTCGTCGTCTACGGCCGCACCGACCCGACCGCCCACCTGACCCTCGGCAACGACCCCGTGTCGCTCAAGCCGGACGGCACGTTCGCGATGTGGTTCAGCCTCCCGGACAGCCGGCAGATCATCCCCGCCGTCGCCACCTCGTCCGACGGCGTCGAGGAGCGGACCATTGTGCTCGCCGTCGAGCGCAACACGAAGTACCTCGACCCGATGATCCACGACCACATGAACGACGTGTAACCCGCTTCGCGGGGAGCACGAAATTCGAAGCACGAAATCCGAAAGGAAGACCCCCGTTTCGGGTTGTCCTTTCGGATTTCGTGCTTCGAATTTCGAATTTTCCCACCATGCTCGATCTCCTCTTCCCCCTTGACGAGCCCGAAACCCCGCCCGGCGAGTTCGTCCTGGTTCGCGTCAGCCGCCGGGCGATGGCCACGACGTTCGAGGTCGCGGTCCCCGTCGGTGCCCACCCCGAGCCCGTCGCTGCCGCGGCCGCCGCCCTCGACCTCATCGACGACCTCGAAGACCAGATGACCGTGTACCGCGACTCCTCCGAGGTGGCGCGGCTCAACGCTTCCGCGGCCGACGCTCCGGTCGAAGTCGAGGAGCAGTTGTTCGACCTGTTCGAGCGGTGCGCCGGCTGGACGCACGAGACCGACGGCGCGTTCGACGTTGCGACCGGGGCGATCACCAAGGCGTGGGGGTTCTTCGGGCGTGGGGGCCGCGTGCCGACGCCGCCGGAGCGGATCGCCGCGATGCGCCGCACCGGGTTCCGGCACGTCGTCCTGAACCCGGACGCCCGCACCGTGAAGTTCCGCGTGCCGGGGCTGGAGCTGAACCTCGGCGCAGTGGGCAAGGGGTACGCGCTCGACCGGGCCGCTTCGCTGCTCCGCGAGTCGGGTGTGAAGTCCGCCCTGCTCCACGGCGGCGGCAGCAGCGTGTACGCGATCGGGCACCCACCCGGCGACCCGCGGGGCTGGCCGGTGCGGCTGCGGCACCCGACGGACACTCGGGCGGGTCTGGGCACCGTATACTTGCGGAATCAGGGACTCGGAACGTCAGCGGCCACGTTCCAGTTCTTCGAATATAAAGGCCAGAAGCTCGGGCACCTACTCGACCCGCGGCTCGGCTGGCCGGCCCGCGGCGTGCAAAGCGCCTCGGTCGTGGCGCCCACGGCGGCCGAGGCCGACGCGATGTCCACGGCCGCGTTCGTCCTCGGCGTCGCCGGGACCGAGCGGTTGCTGCGGCTGAAGCCCAACCTCGCCGCGGTGGTGCTGCCCGACGCGAGCGCCGCCCCGGCAACGTTCAACTTCCGTCCGGACTCGTTCACCCCCGCAACCGCGGACCGACCCACATGAACTCTCCCATCCCGCTCGGCGTCCTCTACGCGGGGCTCGCGGGCACGCTCCTGGCCCTGATCGTTGCGACCGCCCAGCAGAAGTGGTCGTGCAAGGTGTTCTTCCTCCTGGCGCTGCGGCTCGCCATCGGCTGGCACTTCATGTTCGAGGGGTTCCACAAGATCCACTCGACGCACACCGGGCCGACCGAGACGAACCGGCCGTTCACGAGCGAGCCGTACTTCAAGGTCGCCCCCGGCCCGATCGGCGAGAAGATGCGGAAGAACTTCGGCGACCCGGCCGCGGTGATCGACGCGAAGGTGAGGGCCCCGCAGAGCATCAAGCCCGAGGCGTTCGCCAAGCTGAGCGACGCCGATCAGGCCGCCGCGTGCCCGGCCGCGGTCGCGGCGGAGTTCGACGGCCCCGCCTTCGCCGAGAAGGCCGAGGTGGCCGTGAAGGCCGAGGCCGCGAAGGACCGCGAGGCCGCCGAGAGCGCCGAGAAAAAGGCGCTGGAGGCCGCGAAGACCGACGAGGACCGGGCGAAGATCAAGGCCAACGCCGACGAGGCCCGTGCCGCGGCCCAGAAGAAGGACGCCGAGGCGAAGGCGATCGCGGCGAAGCGGATCGTCGAGGCGAAGGCCGCGTACGCCCGGTGGGTGTACGGCGTGGACGGCCGCGAGACCAAGATCAAGGTCATCACCGGGGCCGTGGCCCTCACCGCCCCGCAGCGGCTCGAGCACATCGACTGGCTGCGGTCGCAGGTGACCGACGTGCAGAACCGCACCGCGGCGGGGCTCGGCAACGGGTACGGGATGGAGTCGAAGCGCGGCTCCGAGGTCCGCATGGACTACGTCGCCGGCGAGACCGAGCTGGCCAAGGACGCCGAGGCGTTCGTCCTCGAACTCCAGAAGTCGATCGGCGACAACGTCGCGCCCGAGGCCGCACCCGCCAAGTCGGTCGGCCAGACGCTCGACACGTTCACGATGTGGTTCCTGGTGGTCACCGGGGCGTGCCTGATGGGCGGGCTCCTCACGCGGTTCTTCTGCGTCATGGGGGCGGGGTTCCTGGTGATGACGTACCTGGCGCACCCGGCGTTCCCGTGGTACCCGCTGCCGCCGAACACCGAGGGCAACCCGGTGTTCATCAACAAGAACATCATCGAGTGCCTCGCGCTGCTCGCGCTCGCGTGCCTGCCGACCGGCCGCTGGCTCGGCCTCGACGCGCTGCTGTACCGCGTGTGCTGCGGCCGCGAGACGACGGAGCCGACCGTCGCGACCGCACCGGCGAAGGTGTGACGTGGTCGGGCAGGCATTCGTGCCTGCCTCCCGGCGCCTCACGAGGCAGGCACGAATGCCTGCCCCACCAGAATAGACACAACCGGCAGCGCTCGCCCGAACCCGATTTCCGCTTCCCAAACACCCGCACACCGCACCACAATAAAGACTCACCCTCCCGGAGTGGTTTCATGGCTCTCGACCTGACCCCCGAACAGAAGGCCACCGGCAAGGCCAACTTCGAGCAGGCCGCCGGCGACCTCGCCCGCGCCGGCAAGATGAACACGATGGCCGTCGGCGGCACGCCCGTCCGCGAGGGCGACAAGCCCGCGCCCCCGCCCGACCGCCGCGACTTCCTCAAGGTCGGCCTCGCGGCCGGGGCCGTGGTGCCGGTGTCGGCCGCGGTGTACTACGGCTACCAGTCGTGGAAGGGGAACAAGGCGGTCCGCACGGCGCTGATCGGCACCGGCGACGAGGGCGGCGTCCTCATCGGCGACCACAACCCCGAGTTCAACGAGTTCGTCGCGGTGTGCGACGTCCGCCCGTCGAACCTCGACCGCATCTTCGACGGCGAGCCGGCCGGCCCGCGGAAGGGGCTCAACAAGATCTACGGCAAGGACACGGCCGCGAAGATCGCCAGGTACGACGACGTCGAGAAGCTCCTGGCCGACAAGAGCAAGCTCGGCCTCGAAGCGGTCGTCATCGCGACCCCGCTCAACACGCACGACGTGATCGCCAAGAAGTGCATGGACGCCGGGCTGCACGTCCTGTGCGAGAAGCTGATGGCCCGGACCATTGGCAAGTGCAAGGGCATGACGCAGTACGCCAAGGAGAAGGGGCTGCTCCTCTCCGTCGGGCACCAGCGGCACTACAGCACCCTCTACGCCCAGGCGCTGGAGGTCATCAACGCCGGGGTGCTCGGCGACATCAAGCACATCCGGGCACAGTGGCCGCGGAACAACTCGTTCCTGTTCTCCGCGACCGAGGCCGAGAAGGCCAAGTTCGCCCCGGGGTTCGACCTGCCGTACTTCCGCGACGGGTGGTGCAAGCCGATCCTCAAGCAGGACGCCGACGCGCTGTCGCCCGAGAGGCTCCAGCAGCTCGCGTTCGGCGATGTGGACCAGTACGGGTTCAAGGACGTGAAGGAACTCGTGCGGTGGCGGCTCTACGACAAGACCGGCGGCGGCTTGATGGCCGAACTCGGCAGCCACCAGCTCGACGCCTCGTCGATCATCCTCGGCCACGTCCACCCGCTCGCGGTCAGCGGCATCGGCGGGAAGTTCTTCTACGGACCGGGCCGCAACGACCGCGAGAGCGACGACGGCGTGTTCGTGACCTACGAGTTCCCCGGCCCGACGCACCCCAAGGGCGCGAAGAAGGGGACGAACGAGAACGACATCGTGATCGTGACGTACTCGTCGTTCAACACGAACAGCTTCGAGGACTACGGCGAGTGCGTCATGGGCAGCCGCGGCACCATGATCCTGTCGAAGGAGGCCGAGGTGTACCTGTACAAGGAGCCGGAGCCGGGCAAGAAGGACAGCGGCGGCCGCGACACGAAGGTGACCGTTGGCACCGGCGGCAAGGATGGCCCGGCGCTGGTGTCGACGAGCACCTGGGGCGGTGGCGGCGGGGCCGCGATCAGCAAGGCCCCCGGCGCGGGGGCGTGGGACAGCGCCGTCCGCGGCTACCGGACCGAGATGGAGCACTTCGCGTACTGCCTGCGGCGGTGGCAGGAGCTGAAGCAGCCGGTGAGCTACGAGAAGGACAAGGACGGGCACCTGAAGCACGCCGACATCATCCCCCGGTGCCACGGCGAGGTGGCGATGGCCGACGCGATCCTCGCGCTGACCGGCAACATGGCGATGGCGAAGAAGGAGCGGATCGTGTTCGAGGAGGACTGGTTCAAGACCGAGTCCCCCGAGGTGCCCGAGACCAAGCACGCCTCGAAGAAGGCGTAAAGACGAGACCAACCACAGAGGCACAGAGACACAGAGAAGACAAGAGAGCAGAGTTCTTTGAACAGTACTCGCCTCTTCTTGTCTTCTCTGTGTCTCTGTGCCTCTGTGGTTAATCCTTCTTTTCTGTCCCAAGCGGCGCGATGCGGATGTTGCGGAATAGCAAATCCGTCGTCGGGTCGTGGCCCTGGATCGAGATCGGCCCCTTCGCCGCACGGTAGCCCTGCCGCGGGTTCTCGCTCTCCTTGCGGTCGTCGGTCCAGTCCACGGTCTGGTAGCCGTTCACCCACGTCGCGATGTGCTTCCCGTCGGCGACCACCGTCATCGTGAACCACTCCTTGTCGTTGCTCACCACCTTGCGAGACGCGACCCGGCGGTAGATCGCGCCGGTGCCGAAGTCCTTCGGCTTGGTGCGGTCGTTGTCGAGGTAGCTGTTCTGCACCTGCGTCTCGTACCCGTTCTGGTACTGCCCCGGGATGCACCGGAAGAAGAACCCGCTGTTGAGCCCCTCGCCGAGCGTCTTGCACTCGAATTGCAGGACGAAGTTGTCGAACTCCTTCTCGGTAACGAGGTCGCCGGGACCGTTCTTGACCGACAGCTCGCCGTCCTTGGTCACCTCGAACTTCGACGCCATCCGCTTCGGGTCGGCCCCGTTCACCTTCCACCCGTCGATGGTCTTGCCGTCGAACAGCTTGGTGCTTGCTGCGGCGTGGCTGATTCTGATGTGTCGAAGTTGGACCACGGTCCCGGCCGGCACCGTTACTTTCGGCCGGGTCAAAGCACCGTCCGCGAACGCACTGAGAGCCGATTTGCCTTTGAGCGGAGCGTTCTCAGATTTCGAATTGAGAGAGAGCCGCGCTTGCTTATCGTCGGGCACGTCGCTCGCGTGCTTGATTTCGAGCGCGACGAACTCCGCGGGTAGGGCCGTGTTGCACGTTGCGGTCGTCGCCTTGGTGCCGCCCAACACCAGCCACCCGTCCTTAACCGTTACCTCCCCTTCGATCGTCCACCCGAACGTCGTCTCGCCATCGAACAACAGGAGCCAGCCGTCGGCGATCTCCTTCGGCGTCAGGGTGTTCTGCTTCGGCTTGTCGTCGGCACGGGCAGACGCCGCGAACAGCAGGATCACGCAGGCGGCAGCGGTCGCGAGTCGCATCGGGTGGTCTCCGGAAGGGTGGGATCAGTGTAGTCGGGCTGTGACCGCCGTCCGACGCTCAAAATGTGGGTGCGGTGAGGATTTGGGATGGCCCCTGTGGGAGACGCGGGTAGGCTGGGAGGTGCGTCGCTCGGACGACGTTTATACTGCCCATTCTCCTGCGAGGTGCGCCATGTCGCTCCGGCGTCGCGCGTTCACACTCATTGAGCTGCTGGTGGTGATCGCCATTATCGCGATCCTGATCGGGCTGCTCCTCCCCGCCGTGCAGAAGGTCCGCGAGGCCGCCGCCCGGCTCCAGTGCCAGAACAACCAGAAGCAGATCGGCGTCGCGTGCCACGCCTACCACGACTCGGTCGGCAACCTGCCGCCGTGCGTTCTTCTCAATGCCTCGGTCACCGACCCGACCCGCTTCGGGCAGAACTTCGGCCCGAACTGGGCCGTGCTGATCCTCCCGTACATCGAGCAGGGGAACCTGTACTCGCAGGTCTCGGCGAGCATCCAGGCCTACCCGACTACACTTGCAGAGGCCGGGTGGCGGGCGATCGTCGGCACGCGCATCAAGACCTACCTGTGCCCGTCCGATGTCGGGGGCGAGATCGCCTGCACGCGGGCCAGTAACAACTGGGCGCGCGGCAACTACGGCGGCAACGCCGGGCCGGGGATGTTCTGGTTCACTACTCGCTCTGTCGGGGACGCCAGCGCCGCAGCCATCCTCGACTCCGGCGGGGGCAAGTACGGCGACAACAGCCCAAACTTCAGCGGGGCCGGCGGGTACCCGATGCTCCAATACCCTGGTGGCGGCGTTCTGGTCGTGAACAACGGCATCAAGTTGCTCGCGATCACCGACGGCACTTCGTCCACGATCATGGTCGACGAGTTGCGGATCGGGCCGTCGGCGAACGACCTTCGCGGGACGTGGGCAATGGGCCAGTGCGGCGCGAGCATCTCGGCCGGCAACGGCCGCGGTGACAGCCCCGGCCCGAACATCTCGCAGAGCGGGCAGGACGATATCGACGGCGGCGACGACGAGCCCAAAATCGGGATGGGTGCCTGCGGCGCGGTCCTTGGGTGCGGGAGCCAACAGGTGACGGCGAAGAGCAAGCACACCGGCGGGGTGAACACACTGTTCGGCGACGGGAGCATCCGGTTCATCCGCGACGGCGTCGACCAGCGCACGTGGTTCCTGCTCCACAGCCGGAACGACGGCCAGGTCATCTCCGCGGACTACTAACCGGAGGGACGCCGTGCGCCGCATCGTTCCCTGTGCATACTTCGCAGTCGCACTCGCCGTGATCTTCGCCGGGTGCGGCCCCGACGCCTCGCGGATCACGGGCCGGGTACTCGACAACGGGCAGCCCGTCGCCGTGCCGGGTTCGGGCGCCCCGCAGTCGGTCGTGTTTGAGTCGGTCAGCGCAGACGGGGCGACCGCGACGGGCCGGATGTACTCGGCCGCACTCGGTGCCGACGGGACGTTCGAACTGGTCGCCGCGGGCGGATCGGTCCCGCCGGGTTCGTACCGCGTCTCGTTCGACGTCACACTCCCCGGCAATGACGGCGAGAAGTTCAAGCGGTTCCGCGGCCCGGGCTCGCCACTCCGCCGCGAGCTGAAGCCGGGGTCGAACGACCTCACGATCGACCTCGCAAAGCCCGAGGGCTGAGGTGCCCGTCGCCACCGGCATCAGAAACCCACCCTTCCGGGTGGGTTTCAGCATTTTTGCGGCACTTTCCACATTTTCGCGTGTTGACTCATTTGCGTCTTGTCGTCGAATGTGGTTAGATAAGCCTTCCCGCCAGCGCTTGTCCCTTTTGCGCCCCTGCTAGCGCGACGCTTTGCCCTCACCCGCCAACCCTCCCGAGCCAGCCCGTATGAGCACGATCGTTGAGAACGACGCGGCGATGATCGAGAAACTCCGCGAGGCCCACCAGAAGCTCAAGAAGGAGATCGGGAAGATCATCATCGGGCAGGAGAAGGTGCTCGACGAACTGCTCATGGCCATCTTCTGCCGCAGCCACGCCCTGCTCATGGGCGTGCCCGGCCTCGCCAAGACCCTCATGGTCTCGACGCTCGCGCAGGCGCTCGACCTCAGCTTCAAGCGGATCCAGTTCACCCCGGACCTGATGCCGTCGGACATCACCGGTTCCGAGGTCATCCAGGACGACCCGGTGACCCGCGAGCGGATGTTCAAGTTCATGGCCGGGCCGATCTTCGCGAACATCGTGCTGGCCGACGAGATCAACCGGACCCCGCCCAAGACGCAGGCCGCGCTCCTCGAAGCGATGCAGGAGCGGAAGACCAGCATCGGCGGCGTCGACCACCCGATGAAGGCCCCGTTCTTCGTGCTCGCGACGCAGAACCCGATCGAGCAGGAAGGGACCTACCCGCTCCCCGAGGCCCAGCTCGACCGGTTCCTGTTCCTCATCAAGGTCGACTACCCGACCGACGCCGAGGAGGAGCAGATCATGCGGATCGGCACGTCGGACACGAAGACGACGGTGTCGCCGGTGCTGTCGGGCGAGGACATCATCGGGCTCCAGCAGATCGTGCGGCGGGTGCCGGTGTCGGACAAGATCTTCCAGTTCGCCAAGAAGATCACGCGTCTGAGCCGGCCGGGGACGCCCGAGGCGGCCGACTTCGTGCAGAAGTGGTTCACGTGGGGCGCGGGGCCGCGGGCCAGCATGAACCTGATCCTCGCCGCCAAGGCCCACGCCCTGCTCCGCGGGTCGAACCACGTGGCCGGCGACGACGTGGTCGCGGTCGCGACGCCGATCCTCCGGCACCGCATCATCCTGAACTTCGCCGCCCAGAGCGAGGGCATCACCATCGACCAGGTCATCAAGGACCTGATCAAGGCGGCGGCAAAGGCGACCTCGACCTGAGGTGCCGTTTCGAGTTTTCTTCTTCAGCCGCGGAGCGGCGGCGGACGGTAGCCAGGGGTGGAGCGAGTCCTCGAGCGCAACCCCTGGTCCCCGGCCAATACGGATCGCAGCCCCAGAGGGGCGACAGAGACGACGGGTGTTCTCCGTTCGCCTCGGACCAGGGGTTTGCCCGCACGCGGGCCGCACCCCTGGCTACCATCGGTCGCCCCTCCGGGGCTCAAACACCGGCCCCGCGGAGCGGCGAGAGATCCCATGCCGAACTACCTCGAACCCGACATCCTCGCCCGCGCCGAGTCCCTGGGCATGAAGGCCCGCCAGGTCGTCGAGGGGCTGCGGGTCGGCGACCACAAGAGCCCGTTCAAGGGGTTCTCCGTCGAGTTCGTCCAGCACCGCGAGTACGTCCCCGGGGACGACATCCGGCACATCGACTGGAAGAGCTACGGCCGCAGCGAGCGGTACACGATCAAGCAGTACGAGCAGGAAACCAACTTCAGTTGCCACGTCCTGCTCGACGCGTCCAACTCGATGCGGTACGGGTCCGGGGCCACGAACAAGCTCGAGTACGCCAAGCTCCTCGCCGCGTCGCTCGCGTACCTCGTGATCCGCCAGCGCGACACGGTGAGCCTCCGGGTGTTCAACACCCGGGTCGTCACCGAGCTGCCCCAGAGCAGCCAGATGGGGCACATCAACACCATCACCCGCACGCTCGAGGCGCTGGAGCCCAGCGAGGGCACCAACCTCGGGCCGATGCTCGACCAGGTCGCCGAGCGCACCGGCCGCCGCGGCATCGTCGTGCTGATCTCGGACTGCCTCGAGGAACTCGAACCGACGCTCGCCGGGCTCCGCCAGATGCGGTTCCGCGGGCACGAGGTGATCCTGTTCCACGTCCTGCACCCGGACGAGGTGAACTTCCCGCTCGACGGCAACATCCGGTTCGTCGGTCTGGAGGGGTTCGAGGAGCTGATGACGCGGCCGCACCTGCTCCGCCCGTCGTACCTGAAGATCGTCCAGAAGTACCTCGCCGACATCCGCCGCGGGTGCGACGGCAGCGGCGTCGACTACATGCAACTGCTCACCGACCGGCCGCTGTCGAACGCGCTGGCCGAGTACCTCGTGCGCCGGCTGCAGGCGGGCCGCCGATGAGTGACCCCGTTAAAGGCGAGCAGCCGGGAGCAGGGGGCGCGATCCCCCCCAGCCGGCCCGAAGCGCCGCCACCCTCTCCCGCAAGGGGTGAGGGCAAGAACCAGCGCAAGCGCCGCTGGCTCGTGGTCGGCTCGCTCGGCCTGCTCGTGGCGGTTGGGGCGTGGTACTTCCTGATCCGCACGACCGAGCCGCGGAACGACGGCGAGCGGTTCCAGGGCGACTGGCAGATCGCCGTCGCCGGGCGGAACACGCCCAACGCGGTGACCGTCGCCGGGGACCGCTGGGAGAACCTCGGCGGCAAGGCGTACCGGCTGACGCTCAACGAGGCCGCCGACCCGCGCGAGATCGACCTGGAGTTGATCGACGCGCCGAAGATGACCGGCCCCGCGGTGAAGTTGCACGGCGTCTATGCGTTCGAGGGCAACGCGACCGTGCGGATGCGGCTCGCCCCCGGCACGCAGCCGCGGCCGAAGTCGCTCGACGCCGCCGACGCCTCCGAGTGGGTGCTGACCCGCGTGAAACTGCAAGAGGCTCCCGGACCCGGACGGTGAACCTGGCTCGGGTATGGCTGCCAGGGGTTGACACCCCTGGCTATTGACGGTGACCCCGTTGGGGTCAAGAACCCGATTGCAGCCCCGAAGGGGCGACCGTTAATAGCCAGGGGTGTCAACCCCTGGAGCGCGATCGTTAATAGCCAGGGGTGTCAACCCCTGGTGACTTTCAGGGCTCCCCGCGATGACGTTCCTGGCTCCGATGATGTTGGCGGGTGCGGCGGCGGTGTCCGTCCCGGTCGCGCTCCACTTCTTCTACCGCGCCCGGCACACGCCGCTTCCGTGGGGGCCGATGCGGTTCCTCAAGGAGGCCATCGAGCAGACGAGCCGCCGGCTCAAGTTCCAGGAGGTCATCCTGCTCCTGCTGCGGTGCCTCGCCATCTGCCTCGTGGCGCTCGCGATCGCGCGGCCGGGGGCCGAGAACGCGGCGCTGTCGAGCCGCGGCGACCCGGTGGACGCGGTGTTCGTCATCGACACGTCGTTCAGCATGGGCGCCCGCGACGGCGAGAAGACGCGACTGGAGCGCGCCAAGGAGGCCGCCATCGCGGTCATCGACACGCTCCCCGCGAACTCGTCGGTGCAGGTGATTAGCTGCGCCGACCGCGCCGCGCTCGTCGGCCCGGTCCAGAAGATGAACATGGACCAGGCCCGCCAGGCGGTCGGCTCGGTGCAGATCACCAGCTTGTCGTCGGACCTGCTCCCCGGGCTCTCCGAGGCGCTCGCGGTCGCGAAGGCCGGCACCGCCGGGGCCAAGGAGGTGTACGTCTTCACCGACCTCCAGAAGGAAGCGTTCGAGCGGCAGCAGGGGGCCGTGCGGGCGAAGTGCGAGGAGATCAAGGCGGCCGGGAACCTCGTGTTCGTCCGGTGCGGGGACGTGAACCGGAAGATCCCGAACGTAGCCGTCGAGGACGTCACCTGGCACACCGAGAGCATCCCGCACACCCGCACCCGCATCCCGTTCGTCGTCACCCTGCGGAACACCAGTTCCGAGCCAATCAAGGGGGTGGACGTGTCCCTCGAACTCGACGGCAAGGCGGTCGAGAAGGACGCCGTGCGGGTCGAGCAGATCGACCCGGACCAGACGTTCCCGGTCAGCCTCACCGGGAGCCTCGACCGGGCCGGCGTCAGCGTCGTCGGCGTGCGGATCAAGAACGACGACGTGCCCGGCGACGACGTGTTCTACAAGACCATCCTCGTGCGTGACAAGGTCCGCGTGCTGCTGGTCAACGGCACCCCGACGCCCGAGAACCCGACCGGCTCGGGGGACCACTTCGTCCGCACCGCGCTGAACCCCGCGAAGGTGCCCGAGTACTACATCGAGACCGAGACCGTCGCCGCCAACGAGGCGAGCCCCAAGAACCTCGACGGTACCGACATCGTCTACCTGCTCAACGCCCCGGTCCGCGAGGCCGCCGACCCGATCGCCGGCATGTCGGCCGACTTCACGCTCGCACTCGACAAGTTCGTGCAGAGCGGCGGCGGGCTCGTCGTCGCGCCCGGCGACCAGGTGACCGCGGAGGCGTACAATGCGGTGCTCGGCAGCGGCGGGTCGAAGCTGCTCCCGTTCGACCTCGGGAAGATCCTCAGCGCGACGGAAACGTCGCCGTTCCACCCGGCGTCCGACACGGTGGACGAGGCGTCGTTCCTGAACAAGTTCCGCGTTGCCCCCTACGCCCAGGCGCTTCAAGCGGTGTCGCTGTTCCGCCTGTTCGGCGTCTCAGAAGCCGGCGCGAACGGCCGCGTGCTGGTCCGCACGACGAGCGGGCTGCCGTACGTCGCCTCGAAGGTGGTCGGCGGCGGCGAGGTGGTGCTGGTCACCAGTTCGCTCGACGAGACGTGGGGGAACTTCTCGTCCGACCCCGGGTCGTTCCAGGTGCCGCTGGCGGTGTTCACCGTCACGCACCTGACGGGCCGCAAGGAGGCCGGCGGCACGGCGGTCGCCGGCACCGCCCTCGTGTACAACCCGCCGCCCGAACTCGGCAGCGCGTTCGAGTTGGTGCAGCCGTCGCCGGGCGGCGACAAGCTCCGCCCGCGGGTGAAACTGGAGGCGGTCGAGGCCGACGGCCGCCGCGCCGTCACCGCGACCGACACGCTGCTCGCGGGCGTGTACCACATCGTCCCGGTCGGCAAGGCCGACGACAGCGGGGCCGTGTTCACGGTGAACCCGGACCTGCGCGAGTCGCGGAAGTTGACCCCCGCGACCGACGACGACATCGAAGGGTGGCTCGGGTTCCGCCCGGCGGTCGTGCAGGCCGGGGCCGGCACCGACGCCGCGGTCACGCAACTCCGCACCCGCAGCGAATGGACCGAGTACGTCCTGCTCGCGCTGCTCGTGCTGTTGGTGGCGGAATCGGCCTGGGCGTGGGTGTGCGGCCGCGCGTGGTAACGTTCTCCAAGCCCTCGCGTCGCGACGCGGCGGCTTCCTCGGGTTGAATCACAATGCCTCACCTGTTCGCAATACTCTGGCTCTCCCACCTGCAACTGCGGGGCTCGTTCCCGTGGCTGGTCGCAGCGGCCCTCGGCCTCGCCGCGGTCGCCGCGGTCGTGGCGCTCTACGTCCGCGAGTCGGCGAAGGTCGCGCTCGCGCCGCGGATCGCGATGGCCCTCGTGCGCGTCGCCGTCGTCGCCACGGTCGCGGTGCTGCTCCTGCGCCCCGTGTGGGTCTCGGAGGAGAAGCGCGACAAGGTGCGGCCGGTCGCGGTGCTGATCGACGTGTCGCAGAGCATGGACAGCGCCGACCCGCGGACCACGCCCGACGACCAGGGTCGGGCCGCCATCGCGTTCGGCCTCATCGACGCCGACAAGGGGCTGCCGACCGAGTCGCTCTCCGCGTCGCACGAGAAGACGCTCGAGCGGCCGAAGCGGATCGAGGTCGCACGCGCCGCCCTTACCAACCCGAAGATCGACCTGTTCAAGAGCCTCGCCAAGGTCGGCCCGCTGGAGGTGTACACGTTCGGCACCCAGCGCGTCGGGCGCGACGCGGGCAAGGACGACTGGCTCACGGGGCTCGCGGCGACGGAGCCGAAGACGGCGCTCG
This sequence comes from Gemmata sp., assembly GCF_051859125.1. Classification (NCBI taxonomy): domain Bacteria; kingdom Pseudomonadati; phylum Planctomycetota; class Planctomycetia; order Gemmatales; family Gemmataceae; genus Gemmata; species Gemmata sp. Next base: position 30,823 of record NZ_JBHYGG010000241.1, on the reverse strand, counting down.
TCGAGGCCGCGTTCGAGCTACTCAACCGCGACGACGCCGACGCGCCCGCGGCCATCGTCATCGTCTCCGACGGCCGCGAGAACACCGGCCCGCGGAGCCTCGACGACCTCGCCCGCGCGTGCAACCGCCGCGGCATCCCGATCTCCGTGTACGGCGTCGGCAGCTCGAGCTTCGGCCAGCTCCAGGTCGCGTTCGGCTCGGGCGCGGCCGACAAGGGCGGGGCCGGGAGCCGCGTCGGCACCGACACCGACGTGCCCAACACGCTGTTCGTGGACGACATCACCACCGTCCCCGTGCGGTACACCGTGAAGGGGGTCGCCGAGGGGACCGCGAACATCACGCTGAAGTACGGCGACCGCGAGGTCGCCACGAAGAAGGAGACGTTCACCCTCTCGCCCGAGGAGCTCCGCGACGGCAAGACGTTCGCCACGCTCCTGAAGTTCGCCCCGACCAAGGCCGACGCCGAGGGGAAGAAGCAGGAGTACAGCGTGGCGGTGGCGGTGACCCCGGCCGGGGCGCGCGAGGCCATCGACACCCTCACCGGAGGCCTGTCGCGGCCCGCCCAGGTGGTGAGCCGCAAGCTCAAGCTCCTGTGGGTCGACGGGCTGCCCCGCCGCGACTTCCAGTTCCTCCAGCGCGACCTGCTCCGGGACCGCCGCGTCGACGCCAAGTTCTACCTCACCGAGGGGGACCGCGCCGCGATGCGGTCCGGCCCGCCGTGGATGATCGAGTTCTCCCGCGAGGTGAACGGCACCCTCAACATCGACCGGCCCGAGTTCCGCAAGATCCTGTTCGACTTCGACCTGATTGTGATCGGCGACGTGCCCGGCAAGTTCTTCACGCGGGACCAGCAGGAGGTCATCAAGGAGTTCGTGAAGGAGGGCGGCGGGCTCATCCACGTCGCCGGGCGGTGGAACGCGCCGGCCGCGTGGGCGGCCGAGAAGGGCGGGCCGGTCAAGGGCGACGGGAGCCCGATCGCCGAGGTGCTGCCGGTCGACTTCGACGCGGTGCGGTTCCCGATCCAGTCGCTGGAGAACCCGGTCGGGTTCGTGCCGGTCCTGGCCCCGGCCGCGAACCGCACGCAGATCGTCGCGCTCGAGGACGACCCGATCGACAACGCCGAGCGGTGGGGCAAGCGCGGGAACCAGTCCGCCCTCGGCGGCAGCGGCAAGCGGCTGGAGCCGCTGTACTGGTACTACCCGGTGACCAAGGTGAAGCCGGCCGCGGACGTGTTCCTCGTCCACCCGACGGCCCGCACCCCGGCCCCGGACAACAAGGAGATGCCGCTCCTCGCCGGGCACTACTACGGCAAGGGGTACGCCCTGTGGGTCGGGTTCGACGACACGTGGCGGTGGCGGTTCAACCTCCAGAACAAGCTCACCAGCCGGTTCTGGACCCAGGCGATCTATAGCGCCGGCATCCCGCGGGTGGTCGGCACGAAGCTCACACAACTGTCCACGAACACCATCGCCCCGGTCGAGGGGACCACCGGCGAGTACTACGTCCGCGTGTTCAACGACAACTTCCAGCCCCTCGCGGCCGACGAGGTCGAGGGCACGCTGGAGCGCGTGGACGCGGGCACCGACGACAAGGACCGCACGGTCCCGGTGAAGTTCCAGAAGGTGCCCGGGACCGAGGGCGAGTACGCGATGACGCTGCCGTACAACAAGGTCGGCCAGTACCGGCTGACCGTCGACCCGAAGAACAAGAGCCCGGCGACGCTGAACTTCCCGGTGGTGTACCGCGACAACCACGAACTCGCGCCCGGCGCGCTCGACGAGCCGGCCATGCGGAAGCTGAGCCGCCAGAGCCGCGGCTCGGAGGCCGACGCCGGGTTCTACCGCGAGGAGACGCTGGTGAAGCTCGCCGGCGACCTGAAGGCGCAGAAGTCCCCGCAGTCGAGCCGCGACGAGGTGCTGCTGTGGAACAAGTGGGCCATGCTCCTGCTCCTCGGCCTGCTGCCCACCGAGTGGTTCCTCCGCAAGTTCAACGGCATGAGCTGAGACCGGTTCTTCGCCCTCTCCGCTTGCGGGAGAGGGCAGCGAGGCTTTGCGAGCGGGTGAGGGGTTGAACCTGTTGAGATGTTGACGCTTGACCCCTCACCCGGCCGCGAAGCGCGGCCACCCTCTCCCGCAAGGGGAGAGGGCAATAACAGACGCCACGTACGACCCGACGACAACCGACCATGAACAGCGTCCTCACCCAACTGAACCACTGGCGGCTCCGCGAGCGGGCGCTCACCTTCGCGTGGGGCGCGGCCCGGTGGGCTACTGTCGTCGCCCTGGTGCTCGCGGTCGCGTGCGCCGCCGACTGGGCCATCGACCGGTACTCCGGCTCGGCCGGGTGGCGCAAGGCGGTCCGGTGGACCGGCGTGCTCGCCACCGACCCGCTCGCCGTCGGGCACACCCCGTTCGGCGTCCGGTTCCTCATGACCGCCGCGCAACTCGCCCTCGCCGGGGCGGTGGCGTACTACCTCGTCGTCCGCCCGTGGCGCACGACCCCGCACATCGACGACCTCGCGCTGCGGGCCGAGCGGGCGCACCCGGAGTTCGACCACCGGCTCGTCACCGCGCTCCAACTGAACCGGCCCACCGCCGACACCCGCGGCATGTCGCAGGCGCTCATCGCCGACGTCACCCGCGAGGCCGGCGAGATCGCCGCGAAGCACGACTTCGGCGCGCTCGTCGACTACCGCCGCCTCAAGCTCGCGGCCGCCGTGCTGGTGCCGGCCCTCGTCGTGTGGGGCGCGTTCGCCGCGGTCAACGCGCCGCTGGCCGCGATCCTCGTGCAGCGGCAGGCGCTCTTGAAGGTCGAGATCCCCCGCGACACCCGCCTGGAGAACCGCACCCCCGGGGTGTTCCCGACCGGGGCCGAGGTCACGGTCCGGTACGCCGCGAGCGGCAAGTTCACGCCGAACTCGGTCGGCACCCTCGTCGTCGTCCCGACCGGCCAGCCCGCCGAGTTCTACGAACTGACCAACGAGAAGGGGCCGGACGGCGCGCCGACCGACATCTTCTCGGTGAAGCTCCCGGCGTCGTCGATCGACTTCACCTTCCAGGCGCGGCTCGAGGACGGCCGCACCGACGAGGCGAGCACGGTGCGGTTCGAGTCGCCTCCGCAACTGGCCCGCGACGACCCGAGCCGCCCGCCGCTGACCGCCGAGCAGGTGCTCCCGGCGTACCTCGGCACCCGGCCGAACGGGCAGGCGTACTTCCGCAAGAACGACGGGTGGACCCGCGGCGAGGTGATCGACGCGCTGCCCCGGTCCACGATCATCGTCGAGGCGCTGTTCAACAAGCCGGTCGCGACGGCCGCGCTCGTCCCGATCGTCCGCGGCGATGGGCTCACCGAGCGCGAGTTGCCGCCTGTCGCCCCCGCCGAGATGGGCAAGGACCGGCAGTCGGCGTCGTTCGTCGTGCCGACCGTCCCGAGGATGATCGGCTACCGCATCGACCTGACCGACTCCTACGGGTTCACGAACCCGACCCCGATCCGCCGCAACGTCCGCATGTGGGACGACCGCCCGCCGGTCGTGGACTTCCGGCCCGAGTCCACCCGGAACCCGAACCCGGAGACGTTCGACGGCACCGGGAACCCGAAGGACTACGAGTTCGACATGGCGCTCGCCCCGGACGGGCTCGTCATGGTCACCTATGCGGCCCGGTCCGAGGTCGGCGTGCGGGCGGCGAACATCCGGTTCCGGGTCATCCCCAAGGGGGTGCAGTTCGACCTGTACCCCGAGGAGTACAAGGCGATCCAGCACCCCCGCGACGACCCGAACCTGATCGTCTACGACCGGCTCCCGCTCACGCGGTTCGTGCCGCCCAAAAATGCCGACCTGGGGCCGTTCGTCCAAGACCTGGGGCTGTTCGCGTACTCGTTCACCCGCACCGTCGAGGTCCTCGGCTTCGAGTTCCAGATGGACGCGGTGCCGCGGAACAACCGGAACCGGGTGAACGTGCAGTTCTACCCGTTCCCGTCCCGCGACCCGGCCGAGGAGCCCGGCGAGTTGGAGGCCGGCGGGCGGTACAACTTCGAGATCGCCGGGCTCCAGAAGAAGTACCCCGAGGTGCAGTCCGACGGGAAAATTGTTCTGAAGCGCGCGAAACTTGAGGTCGGCGACACGGTTGAAGTGTACGTCGAGGTGTTCGACAAGCTCCCGGTCGTCGACGCCAAGGGGAAGCCGCTCCTGGGGGACGACGGCAAGCCGCTGTCGCCCCGGCCCGCCGGGTACACCCGCGAGGCCCGCCGGAAGATCGTCGTCACCGAGGCCGACGCGGCGATGGCCCTGCTCGCCCGCGACGAGTCCCGCATGAAGCTCCGCGACAAGGTGAACGAACTGGCCCGCGACCAGTTCGACGTGTTCAAGCCGAAGAAGAAGTGAGCCCGGGGCGGCACATTCGTCTTCCGGTCCGGGCGTCACGCGGGTGTAACGCCCCGGCCGGCGTCGGAAACCGAGACGCGCTGTAACTCGTCCCAGTTTCGTGTTGCAAACGGTTCGTGGCACACCGATAGTAAATGGACCTACCTGGGTCGTCCTCTCTCGACCCAACCCGCCTCAAGGAGGCCCGCCGATGGCCGCCGGACGTCGCAGTCGAATGTTCGCGATCCTGGTTCTGGTCGGGGCCACCACCTCGATCGCGATTTCCAAGGACACCGACCCGGCCAAGCAGCGGGACGAGCAGAAGAAGATCAAGCAGCGGGTCGACGAGACGGCGCGCCGCCTGGGCTCCACGCTCGACGCCATGTCGTTCCAGCGGCTCGCCCCGACCGTCGAGCGGAAGATGCTCGACCGGATGGTGACCGAGTTCCGCGGGCTGAGCGACAACGAGATCCGCGACATCCTCGGCAAGCTCGAAGCGGCCATCGCCGCCACCAACCCGGACACCGCCACCGCCGCACAGAAGGAGGCGGTCGCCAAGCAGCGGGCCGTCGTCGAGCAACTCCGCGGCATGCTGTTCAAGCTGGACATCGTGCGGAACCTCGACGAGGCCGCCGCCCGGCTCGACCGCGCCGCCGACACCCAACTGAACATCAACGTCGAGACCCTCACCAACTCCCGGCTGCCCCGCAAGCCCGGCCGCGTCGTGATCGACGACCGCGAGCAGCTCGGCATCGAGGAAGAGGACCTCCGCAAGGAGGTCGCCTCGGTGTTCGACCAGGTTGCGGTGCTGGTCAACGACCCGGAGATCTCGAAGAGCCTGAGCCAGGAGCAGAAGGACCGGATCGCGGCCGCCGAGGTGCTCCCCCGGGGGAACCGCCTCGTCGCCGAGATCGACGTGACCGTCCGCACCCTCCGCGGCGCGAACTTCACCGACGCCGGCGAGCGGCAGCGCCGCCACGCCAAGGAACTCAAGGACCTCGCCGCCGCGCTGCGGACCCCGCCGGCCGACCGCCTCACCGCGCTGAAGCAGGCCGCCGACAAGGTCGCCAAGGCACTCGACGCGCAGACCAAGGTGAACAACGACAGCGCCGAGAAGGCGACCAAGGAAGAGGAAGCGAAGGCCCGCAAGGCCGGCCAGGACCCGAAGGTCGTGAAGGGCAACGAACTCGCCAACCAGCAGACCAAGGCCGAGTTCGCCACCCGCGACGCCCGCAAGGCCGCGGAGCAGGCCGCCCCGGAGGTCGCCGAGATGCTCAAGCCGGCCGAGAACAACCAGTGGAAGGCCGAGGACGCGCTCCGCGAGGGTAAGGTCGCCGAGGCCAAGAAGCCCCAGGACAAGGCCCTGGAGGACCTGAAGACCGCCAAGGCCGAACTCGACCGCCAGATCGCCGCCGCCGAGATGGCCAAGCAGGACCCGCTCGCCGCCGTCAAGCAGGCCGCCGAGCGCGTCGAGCAGCTCATCAAGGACCAGAAGGACGCCGCCAAGAAAGCCGAGAAGGCCGAGGCCAACCCGAACAAGCTCGCCGACGCGAAGGTCGCGCAGAAGGACGTCAGCAAGGCGACCGACGAGGTCCGCGAGATGCCGCTGCCGCCGAACGAGCAGGCCAAGGCCGCGCTCGACAAGGCCGCCGAGGCCCAGAAGAAGGCCAACGAGAAGCTCGACAACAAGAACGCCGCCGACGCCAAGCAGCCCCAGAAGGAGGCCATCAAGGCGCTCGAGGAGGCCAAGGCCGCGCTCGACCAGCAGGCCAAGAACATCGAGGAGCGCCGCGCCGAGATCGCCAAGCTCGAGGAGATCAAGGACAAGCTCGATCAACTGGCGAAGAACGAGAAGGACGTCGCCAAGGACGCCAACAAGGCCGCCGCCGACCCGAAGAAGCCGGACACCGCCGACGTCGCCAAGAAGCAGGACGACCTCAAGGAGCCGACCAAGAACGCGGCCGACGCGCTCAAGGAGATCGCCGACAAGAACAAGGCTGCCGACCCGATGGCCGCCGAGAAGATCAACGAGGCCGCCAAGAAGGTCGACGACGCCAACATGAAGCAGGACGGGGCCAAGAAGGACCTCGACATGAACATGCCGATGGCCGGCGGTGAGAAGGCGATGGAGGCCGCCAAGAAGATCGAGGACGCCGCCAAGGACGTCCAGGCCCAGATCGACCAGAAGAAGGGCCAGGAGGCGAAGGACCAGGCCGCCCTCCAGCCGAACAAGGTCGACCCGATGAACGCCGCCGAGCAGGTCCAGAAGGCGCTCGAACAGGCGAAGATGGCCGCCGAGAAGGCCAACGAGGCCAACATGGCCGGCGCGATGCCCCCGATGATGGGCGAGAAGGGCGAGCCGATGGCCGGCGAAAAGGGCATGCCCACGGCCGGCGAGAAGGGCGAGCCGATGATGGGCGAGAAGGGCATGATGGAAAAGGGCATGCCTAACATCGCCGAGCTCCAGAAGCAGATCGCCAAGCAGGCCGCCGACCAGAAGCTCCCCGAGGCCGCCAAGGCCGCCGACATGGCCGCCAAGGCCATCGAGAAGGGCGACCTCCCCGCCGCCATCGAGAACCAGCAGAAGGCCCTCGACCAACTCAAGATGGCCGCCGAGAAGGGCATGATGGAAGGCGGCATGATGGGCGAGAAGGGCATGCAGCCCATGGGTGAGAAGGGTATGGGCGAGAAGGGTATGGGCGAGAAGGGTATGGGCGAGAAGGGTATGGGTGAAAAGGGTATGGGAATGGGCGAAGGGATGGGAATGGGCATGGGGATGATGCCCGGTGAGCTTGCGAAGCAGCAGGAACAGGTGCTCGAAGCGACCAAGGCCCTCCAGCAGTCCCAGCAGGCGAACAACGCCGCCCAGGCCGCCGTCCAACAGGCCCAGGCCAACGCGCCGATGGCCGTCCAGATGCAACTGCAGCAGGCCCAGATGCAACTGCAACAGGCCCAGATGCAACTGCAACAGGGTCAACCGGGCCAGGCCGGCATGAACCAGGAAGGGGCCGCCCAGGCGCTCCAGAAGGCCCTCGACACGCTCCAGGCCGCCCAGCAACCCGGCATGATGGGCATGGGGATGGGAATGGGCATGGCGATGGGTGAAGGGATGGGTATGGGCATGGGCATGGCCCAAGGCATGGGAATGGGGATGGGCATGGGAATGGGAATGGCCCAAGGCATGGGCATGGGGATGGGCATGGGGATGGGCATGGGAATGGGGACCGCCCAGCAGGGCATGAACATGGGCATGGGCGAGGGTGACATGGAGGGCGGCGACAAGCTCAAGAACGCGGCCTCGAACGGCACCGTGGCCACCGGCGACGGCACCTTCATCAAGCTCCGCGACAAGCAGCGCGACAAGGTCCAGCAGGGTGCCGACACCCAGTTCCCGGCCGAGTTCCGCGAGCTGATCAAGCAGTACAATGTGAACATCAAGAACGCCAAGCCCGCCGGCGGGAAGTGACGCCCGACCGTGCCTGACATTCCCGCGGGCCGGTGGGTCGAGACCGCTCGATTCACCGGCCCCGTTCGTCCGCCCCGCCGAACTCCGAACACTTCCACCGAGACCCCCGCGATGACCCGGCACTTCCTCCTAACCTGCACGCTCGCCGCCCTCCTCGCCGTTCCGGCCGCGGCGGCCCAGGCGCCCGCGTCCAAGACCGACCCGAAGCCGGCGGGCAGCGTGCCCGAGGACAAGGTGAAGATGGACGCCGAGACCAAGGCGGCCGTCGAGAAGGCGCTGAAGTACCTCGCGAAGGAGCAGGCGGCCGACGGGTCGTGGGGCAACACCGCGATCACCGGGTTCACGCTCATGGCGTTCATGGCCAACGGCCACGCCCCGAACCAGGGCGACTACGGCAAGGTCGTCGCGACCGGGGTCCGGTTCCTGCTCGCCCAGTGCCGCGACGACGGGTACCTCGTCGGCTCCCGCGGCGGCAACATGTACTGCCACGGCATGGCCGCCCTGGCGCTCACGCAGGTGTACGGCATGACCGGCGACGAGGACGTGAAGAAGGTGACCAAGAAGGCCATCGACCTCATCATCAAGACGCAGAACAACGAGGGCGGGTGGCGGTACGACCCGTCGCCCACCGGGGCCGACATCTCGGTCACCATCATGCAGGTGATGGCCCTCCGCGGGGCCAAGGACGCCGGCCTCCAGGTGCCCGACAAGACCATGGCCGACTCGATCAAGTACATCGGCAAGTGCCGCGACAAGAACAGCGGCGGGTACAAGTACCAGCCGTACGGCGGGTCCGCCGGGTACGCCCGCACCGCGGCCGGGGTGTGCGTCCTGCAACTGTGCGGCGAGTACGAGGCCGAGGAGATCAAGAAGGCCGTCGAGTACATGGAGAAGACCGGCGACGACCGCGGGCACTACTGGTACGGCCACTACTACGCGGCCCACGCCATGAACCAGGTCGGCGGCGAACTCTGGGAGAAGTACTACAAGCGGATGCGGGACAAGCTCCTCGCCTCGTCCTACCAGAAGGACAACGGGTCGTGGTACGACACCAGCCGCGAGGCCGGGTACGGCCCGGTGTACCAGACCTCGATCGCGGTCCTGATCCTCAGCGTGCCGACCCACTACCTGCCCATCTACCAGAAGTGACGCCCCCCAACGAGGCCCCGCGGTCGCGACCGCGGGGCCTCTCCGCGCGCCTCTCGTGAACCCCAAATGCCCCGGACGTGTCCCTCGCACCTACCGGTTCAGGTGGAGGGCGTGTCGTGGACGGCGTGTGGCGAATCCCGGGGTGCCCCGAGCCGCCCGACTTTCGGGTGGACCTCGCCGCGCTCCGTGCGACGTTCCCGTGGCTCGAACCGCTCGGCGAGTGCCCGCAAGACCCCGTCTTCCACGCCGAGGGCGACGTCCTCACGCACCTGGGCATGGTGCTGACCGAACTCGCCGCCCTGCCCGCGTTCCGCGAACTGGGCGAGGCCGACCGGCACGTCGCGTTCGCGGGCACCCTGCTCCACGACGTCGCCAAACCCGAGTGCACGCGGGTCGACCCCGACGGCCGCGTGCGGTCGCCCGGCCACGCGGTGAAGGGCGTGTACAAGGCCCGCCGCATCCTCACCGACGACCCGGCGTTCGCCCCGTTCGGGACGCCGTTCCCCGTCCGCGAACAGGTGCTCGGGCTGGTCCGCTGGCACGGGCTGCCGTGCAACTACCTGGAGAAGCCGGACCCTGAGCGGGCGGTGATCCTCGCAGCCGAGACGACGAGGACCGACCTGCTCGCGATCGTCGCCGAGGCCGACCACCGCGGGCGGATCGTCGCCGCCCCGGACGACGACGCGCTGACGCGGGTCCAGTTGTTCGCGACGTTCTGCGAGGAGTGCGGGGTCGCGGCCGGCCCGCGGGCGTTCGCCAACGACCACTCGCGGTTCACCTACTTCCGCACCCCGGGCGAGCACCCGACGCTGTCCCTGTACGACGACACGCGGTGCGAAGTCACGATCCTCTCGGGGCTCCCCGGCAGCGGCAAGGACACCTGGCTCGCCGACCACGCGGGCGACCGCGAGGTGATCTCGCTCGACCAGATCCGCGGCGAGTTGGGCGTCGATCCCGCGGACAACCAGAGCGCGGTCGTCGCCGCGGCCTACGACCGGGCGCGGGGGTTCCTGCGGAGGGCGGTGCCGTTCGTGTGGAACGCGACGAACGTGTCGCGGGTGCTCCGGGAGAAGGTCATCGGGCTGTGCGCCGACTACAAGGCGCGGGTCCGGGTGGTGTACCTGGAGCCGCCGGTCCCACTGATCCGCGACCGCAACCGCGGCCGCGAGCGGAAGGTGCCGGTGCGGGTGTGGGAGCGGCTGTTCGACCGGCTCGACGTGCCGACCGCCGCCGAGTGTCACGCGGTGGAGTACCGCGTGGGCTGATCCCCGCGTGCCCGGCCGCTCGCCTCTGAGCGGCCGGGCGATTCGGTCTGACATTGTTTCTTCCGGAGGGGTTATTGATTCCGGAATGATTCCGGAGGACGGTGTGGGTGTCGACCGGAACCATTTGGTCCGGGCCTGGGCAGCCGGTGCGTTCGACCCGAGTGGATCCGTCGGTCATTGGGGCGAACGATGCCGGAGTTTGGCCGGACCGCGGCCCGACCCATCCCGTTCCGGCCGCCGTATCATAAAATGAACCACCTCCGACCGATGCTTCACCGTGCCGGCCGACCGTGTAAGTCGCCCGCTGTGCCGCCGGTATCACTCACCGGGATGCCCTGAATGGCCGAGCCGCCGCTCACCCGGGTCACCCTGCTCACACGCATCCGGGACGGCCGCGACACGGTCGCCTGGCGCGAGTTCGTGCAGTTGTACGGCCCGGTGGTGTACCGGTTCGCCCGCAACCGCGGCCTCCAGGACGCCGACGCGGCCGACCTGATGCAGGACGTGCTCCGGAGCGTCGCCCGCAACGCCCACCGGATGGAGTACGACCCGAAGCGGGGCACGTTCCGCGGGTGGCTGTACACGGTCACCCGGAACAAGATCTACAACTTCCTGAGCAGCCAGCGGAACCGGCCCCGCGGGACCGGCGACGCCGACGCCCAGGAGCGGCTGGAGGCCGCCCCGGCCCGCGACGACGACGGCCCGGACGCCGAGTGGGAGAAGGAGTACCAGCGGCGGCTGACGGCCCGGGCGATGGAGCGCGTCAAGGACGAGTTCCAGCCGGCGACGTGGCAGGCGTTCTGGCAGACGGCCGTCGAGGGGGCGGCCGCGGCGGACGTCGGGGTGGGGTTGAAAATGACCCCCGGGGCCGTGTACGTCGCCAAGAGCCGCGTCCTGGCCCGGCTCCGGGACGAGGTGAAGAAGCTCATGGACGACGAGGACAACAGCAGCCCGTGACCCGTTCGGGAGTTTGATGTTTCGAGTTGAACGGTTCGAGTCGCAGCGGCGAGTCCACACCAGGTACGGGTCCGTTCGTCACCCTTGCACGTTAATCTCGAAACTCGAAGCGACCCATGTCTACCAACGCGACGACCAGTGTGTGCCCGCCGAGCGGCGACCTCGAGCGCCTCGTCCGCGGGCGGCTCACCGAGGCCCGGGCCGCGGTCCTGTCCGACCACGTCGGCTCGTGCGTGAGCTGCCAGGTGCGGCTCGACGCGATGACCGGGGCCGGGGCCGGCGACCTGACCACCAACCTCCGCCAGTGCCACAAGGACACCCCGCCGGGCGACTCCGCGTACTGGAACGCGCTGTCGGCCGCCGAGAACGAGGTGCGCGCGACGGCGGCGTTCGCCAACGCCCCCGAGGACATCGACGGCACGCCCCTGCCCATCGACTTCCTCCAGCCGGCCGACGAGCCGGGCAAGCTCGGCAAGCTCGGCACGTTCGGCATCATCCGGGTCGTCGGCCGCGGCGGCATGGGCGTGGTGCTGCACGCCTACGACCCGTGCCTGGCCCGCGACGTCGCGGTCAAGGTGATCGACCCGAAGCTCGCGAACAACGAGGTCGCCCGGCAGCGGTTCTGCCGCGAGGCCCGGGCCGCCGCGGCCGTCACCCACGACAACCTCGTCGCCGTCCACCAGGTGGACGAGGACGAGGCGTCCGGCCTGCCGTACCTGGTGATGCAGCTCATCAACGGCGAGTCGCTCGAGCAGCGTATCAAGCGGACCGGCAAGCTCCCGCCGCTGGAGGTCGCCCGGCTCGGGATGCAGGCCGCCGCCGGGCTCGCCGCGGCGCACGCCGGCGGGCTCATCCACCGCGACATCAAGCCCGGGAACATCCTCCTCGAGGCCACGACGGACCGGGTGAAGCTCACCGACTTCGGGCTCGCGCGGGCCGTCGAGGACGTGAAGCTGACCCGCACCGGGTTCGTGGCCGGGAGCCCGCTGTACATGGCCCCGGAGCAGGCCCGGGGCGACGAGATCGACCACCGGGCCGACCTGTTCAGCCTCGGGAGCGTGCTCTACGAGGCGGCCACCGGCTCGCCGCCGTTCGAGGCGAAGACGCCGCTCGCGGTGCTCCGCCGCGTGTCCGACGAGACCCCGAAGCCGCTCTCCGAGGTGAGCCCGAACGTCCCGCACTGGCTGTCCGACCTCGTGGACCGGTTGCTGGCGAAGGAGCCGAAGGACCGCCCGCAGACGGCCGCCGAGGTCGCCGAGGAACTGGCCGGGGAGCTGACCCGCGCCCACGCCCTGAACCCGCTCGACGTGCCCGCCGAGGTGTGCGCCGGGTCGTCGACGCGGAGCGGAACGACCGCTCAGCGCCGCCGGAAGGTGTGCTGGGCGGGGGTCGCGTGCCGCACCACCCCGGTCGCCGCGGGACTGGCCCTCGGCGCGGCGCTCGTGGGCCTGTTCTGGTCGCCCGGGGTCGTCGAGCGGGTGGTCGAGAAGACGGTCGAGGTGCCCGCGGCCCCGCCGCCGGCCGACGCCGGGCCGGCCCCGAGGGTCGTCCTCCAGGGCGAGTCGGGGACCGTGTGGACCATCGCGTTCCTGGGCGACGACAGCCTCGTCGTCGGCATGGACGACGGGCAGGTCAAGATCTGGGACATCAAGAAGGGGTCCGTGTCGAAGGCGCTGGAGCCGCGGCAGGGCGGGACCGTGTGGTCCGTGGACGTGTCGGCGGACGGGAAGCGGCTGGCGACGACGTGCGACGCCTCGGTCGTCACCGTGTGGAACCTCGACAACTACAGGGTCGAGAACTCGTTCCCGCAGCCGACCTCGACGAAGGCCGCGGTGTTCAGCCCGGACGGGAACCACCTCGCCACCGGGGACCGGAACGCGACGATCCGCGTCTGGGACCTGGCGGCGCAGATCCCGGTGGAACTCCGCGGGCACTACGGCACGGTCCACAGCCTCGCGTTCAGCCCGGACGGGACTCGGCTGGCCAGCGCCGGGTCCGACGGCACCGCGAAGGTGTGGAACTGGCGCGACCGGGACGCCGTCCCGGTGAACCTGGGCCAGCACAAGGGGCCGGTGTACGGGGTCGCGTTCAGCCCCGACGGGACGAAGCTCGCGACGACCGGGTGGGACGGGACGGTCCGCCTCTGGGACGTGCAGAACGACCGCGGGGAGTTGCTCCACACGATCACCAACGCCCACGACGGCGACGCGTGGTCGGTGAGCTTCGGGGGCGGCGGGAAGTGGCTCGCCAGCGCCGGGCAGGACGGGGTGCGGGTGTGGGACGTGGCGACGCACGCCGAGGTGTTCTCGTACCGCGGGCGGCGGGCGTTCCACACGGTCCGGTTCGCGAAGAACGGCACCACGCTGGCCGCCGGCGGCCGCGACGGGAGCGTCCGCGTGTGGGAACTGCCGAAGTAGGCCGGGGCCGCACGGCCCCGCCCCACCCGGACTCGGCGTCACTTCCCGAAGGCCGCGGCCTTCGGCACCGCGTACAGTTTGACGTGCTGTCGCAGGTCGCGGGTCCGGCCCGGGGCGTACTCGGTCACCAGCACGGTCGCCGTGCCCGCTTCCTTGGCGGCGAGGGTGAGCTTGTCCTGGCCCGAGCCGGCCCACGCGAACAGCACGAGCTTCTCCGTCTTGAAGTCCACCACCTTCGCGATCGCCCCGGCCGCGTCCTTGAGAACGGGCGACTTCGCCAGGTCGTCGGCCGTCTCGATGACGGTCGGCACGCCCGCCTTCCCCTGCTCCGGGAATGTCACCTTCAGGTCCGCCGTCGGGATCTCCCGCACGGTCGGCTTTTCTTCTGCACCGGCCGCCGCCGCGAACAGTGACAGCGCCAGAATCACACAGGTACGCATCGGACACCTCGAGCGTGGTGAACGGGAAGTGGGAGGGGTGCTGTTGCTGTATGGACCGCGGCGGCGAGCGCGCACCGCGGGCGGAGCGACCGTTACAGTGCCCGGTGCATCACGAGCGCGTCCACGAACCCGAGGTCCGCGTGGCGGAACGCGCCCGGCACGCGGCCGACGACCGCGAACCCGCACGCCTCCCAGACCCGCACGGCCGCGGCGTTCGACGCCACGACAAAGTTGAACTGCACCGCGGTGAAGCCGAGCCGCCGGGCGGTGCCGAGCGAGTGCTCGCACATCGCGCGGGCCAGCCCGCGGCCGCGGAACGCCGGCGCGACCATGTACCCCGCGTTGGCGACGTGGCCCCCGCGGCCGGCGGCGTTCGGGCGGACGTAGTACGTCCCCGCGAAGTGCCCGTCGATCTCGGCGACGAGGCACGTGACCGGCGGGTCGAACCACAGCTTCCGGGCGGCGTCCTCGGTGGTGGACTCGTCGTACGCGAACACGTCCCCGCCGGCCGCGACGAGGCGGAACAGTTCCCAAACGCTCGGCCAGTCGGCCCCGGTCGCGGGTCGGATGAGCACGAACACACCTCGGTCTAAAGCACCCACCGGTCAGGTCGCTGTGTTAGAATACCACCGCTCATTCGAGGGAGGACAGCGCATGGTTATGGTGTACGTCGGCGGGAAGGCCGTGAGCTGGGCCGATGCCGAGAAGGTGTTCGCCGAGGCCGCGCAGGTGCAACCGGTCGAGTTCCGTGACGAGACGGGCCGCGTCCTCGCGACCACGGTCCCACGGGCCGAGCCCGCCCCGGCGTGGGAAGCCGCCATCACCCCCGAGGAAACGGCCCGCCGCATGGCCGAGCCCGCGTACACCTTCGAAGAGATGAAGAAGCGGCTGGGCTGGCAATGACCTACACCGTCTCGTGGCGACAGTCGGCCATTCAGGAAGCCGCCGCAGTTGAGGCCGCCGCGGACGACCCGGCGCGGGTGCGCGAAGCCGCCGCGCGGATCGACTTCATGCTCCGAAGGTATCCCCGGGACATGGGCGAGTCGCGGGAACCGGGGTTCCGCATCTGGTACGAGGACGTCCTCGGCGTGTACTACCGGATCGACGAGACCAACCTCCGCGTCGAGGTGCTCTACGCCGGCCCGTCGCGCCGCTGACTTGACGCGCACCGAGGCACCGTTCCACGCATGGACGACCACGACCAGCGGTTCAAGGCGCTGCTCCACGAGTTCCTGCCGGAGTTCGTCGCGCTCTTCTTCCCGAACTGGTACCCGCGGTTCGACTTCTCCGGCACCGAGTGGCTGGAGCAGGAATCGTTCCTCGACCCGCCGCAGGGCGACAACCGCGTCCTCGACCTGGTCGCCCGGGTGCGGACCCGCGAACCGATCCCGGACCCGTTCTACCGGCCGGCCGACTCGTCCCTCGTGCTCATCAACATCGAGATCGAGTCGCCCGAGCGGTCCACCGACATCCGCGGCCGCATGGTGTGGCACTATGAGGCGCTCCGCCACCGGTACGGCCTGCCCGTGTTCCCGGTGTGCCTGTTCCTGCGGGTCGGGCTCGACGGGCTCGGCTGGGACGCCTACGAGGAGCGGCTCTGGGACCGCACCCTGCTCAAGTTCGAGTACCCGTACATCGGGCTCCCGGCCCTCGACGGCTTGGCGTACTTGGGCGGCGACAACCCGCTCGGCCTGGCGCTGTCGGCGCTCATGAAACTGCCCGCCGCGGACCGGGCCGGGATCAAGGCGGAAGGGCTGGCGAAAATCGCCCGCTCGCAGGAGAATGACGCGAAGCGGGCGCTGCTCGCCGAGTGTTTCGACAACTACCTTGAGTTGGACGATGCCAGCCAGGCGCAGTTCGAACAGCTCGCCGCCGCCAACAACCCGGAGACCGCGACGATGTTCAACTCGATCGAAGCGAGGGCGATCCGGCGCATCATCCCCAAGCTGGTCGCGGAAAAGTTCGGGCCGCTGCCGCCCTACGTGGCCGGACAGTTGTCGGTGCTCCCGCCAAATCAGTTGGAAGAGATCGCTCTGAAGTTAATACGGGCCGAGTCGCTCGCCGCGCTCGGGCTCGGCGAGCCGCCCCCGGCCCCCGTGGTCCCCACCGGCCCCGCCGCGAGCGGCGAGTGACGTCGCTTGTTGCCGGGCCGCGGCGCACCTACAATGACCGTTCGACTTTCGCCGCACACGACCACGACGAGCCGCACCGGATGACGACCAAGAGCCTGCCGCTGGCCGCCGAACCCAACGGGGGCACGTCCCGCGGCGCGACCGACCCCAAGGGGAACTTCGCGTTCATCTCGCTCGGGTGCCCCAAGAACCTCGTCGACTCCGAGCGGATGCTCGGCAAGCTCGCCCAGGACGGGTACACGCTCCAGCCCGACGCGGCCGGGGCCGACGTCGTCGTCATCAACACGTGCGGGTTCATCGAGCAGGCCCGCCAGGAGTCCCTGTCCGTCATCCGCGAGATGCTCGCGCTCAAGGCGAGCGGCAAGGTCGGGTCCGTCGTCGTCGCCGGGTGCATGGCCGAGCGGCAGCGCGACGTGCTCCTCGAACAGGTGCCCGAGGTCGACCAGATCGTCGGCGTGTTCGGCCGCGAGGAGATCGCCGCGGTCGTGGACCGCGCCACCCACCGCCAGCCGCAGCTCGCCGACGAGCAGCGGTCGCTGTTCCGCCCGGCCCCGGTGCGTGCGCTCGAGGACACCGCCCGCCTCCGCATCACCCCGCGGCACTTCGCGTACCTCAAGATCAGCGAGGGGTGCGACCGGCTCTGCACCTACTGCGCGATCCCCAAGATGCGGGGCAAGCACGTCACCAAGCCGATCGAGGAAGTGGTCCGCGAGGCGCGGGAACTCGTCGCCGACGGGGTCCGCGAACTCATCATCGTCGCCCAGGACACGACCTACTACGGCATGGACCTGTACGGCCGCACGCGGCTCCCGGACCTGATCCGGGCGCTCGACAAGGTCGAGGGGCTGGAGTGGGTCCGCACGCTGTACGCCTACCCCGAGCACCTCTCGGACGAGGTCATCGACGCCCTCGCCGGGTCCAGCAAGGTGATCCCGTACCTCGACATGCCGCTCCAGCACATCAGCGACCGGGTGCTGAAGCGGATGATCCGCCGCGTCGACCGATCCGCGACCGAGAAGCTCCTGCACCGGCTCCGGGCGAAGTGGCCGGACCTCGCGATCCGCACGACCTTCATCGCCGGGTTCCCGGGCGAGACCGACGCCGAGTTCGAGGAACTGCGGCAGTTCGTGGCCGACTTCAAGTTCGAGCGGCTCGGCGTGTTCCCGTACTCGCTCGAACCCGGCACGCCGGCCGAGAAGCTCGACGGCCACATGCCCGACGACGTGAAGCAGGCCCGCGTCGCCGCGATCATGGAGGTGCAGCAACAGGTCGCGTTCGGGTGGGCGAACGCGCAGGTGGGCAAGGAGCACCCGGTCATCATCGACGGGCCGGACCCGGAGTTCGCCGGGCACGTCCGCGGCCGCACCACCGCCGACACGCCCGACATCGACTGCGCCGTCCGCGTGAAGGGGAAGAACCTGAAGCCCGGCGACTTCGCCCGCGTGAAGGTCACCGCCGCCGACGGGTACGACCTCGCCGGCCGCGCCATCGGCCAGCCGTGGTGACGCGAACCGGTCGCGCTTCCCGCGCGTCCCTCCCCTCGTAACATGCAGGGGACGTTGCGGGAGGTTCCGGCTGTACGACCGGGTGCCACGCGGCGTCACACAAGGACTCCGTCACATGGCATCTGAAGCCGAACTCAAGGCCGCGGGCGACAAGTACATCCCCAGGGACTACGACCCCACCCTCTACAAGCTCCGGCACTCGCTCGCGCACGTCCTCGCGCAGGCCGTCGTCGAGAAGTTCCCGCAGGCCAAGCCCACCATCGGCCCGCCCATCGAGTACGGGTTCTACTACGACTTCGACCTCGACGTGAACCCCACCGACGGCGAGCTGGAGTGGATCGCCAACCGGATGAAGCAGATCATCAAGGGGAGGCACCCGTTCAAGGTGCGCGAGATCAGCGCCGACGAGGGGCGCGCACTCTTCAAGGACAACCCGTACAAGGTCGAACTCATCGACGGGCTCAGCAAGGGTCAGGACGAGTACGGGAACGCCGCGGGCGGCGCGGCGACCATCACCGTGTACCAACAGGACACGTTCGTCGACCTGTGCCGCGGGCCGCACGTCGAGACCACCGGCGACCTCGACTCGAAAGCATTCAAGATCACCCAGGTGACCGGGTCGTACTGGCGGGGCGACAGCAAGAACAAGATGCTGAAGCGGTTCCACGCGACCGCGTGGGCCAGCGCCGACGACCTCAAGGCACACCTCGCCCGCGTCGAGGAGGCCGCCAAGCGCGACCACCGCAAGGTCGGCCGCGACCTCGAACTGTTCGCCAACGAGCCGGTGTTCGGGGCCGGGTTCCCGATGCTGCTCCCGAAGGGCGCGACCGTGCGCCGCCTGCTCGAACAGTTCATCACCGACTACGAGCGGAAGGCCGGCTACCTGCACGTCTACACCCCGGACGCGGCGAAGAAGGAGCTGTACAAGATCAGCGGCCACTGGGAGCACTACAAGGACAGCATGTTCCCGCCGATGGACATGGGCGAGGGCGGCAGCGACGACGAGGAACTGTGCCTGCGGCCGATGTGCTGCCCGCACCACATCCAGGTGTACAAGAGCAAGCCGCGGAGCTACCGCGACCTGCCGATCCGCATCGCCGAACTCGGGAAGATGTACCGGTACGAGCGATCGGGCGTCGTCGGCGGCCTGAGCCGTGTGCGGTGCATGACGCTCAACGACGCGCACCTGTTCGTGCGGCCGGACCAGGTGAAGGCCGAGATCGCGGGCGTGCTGGCGCTCATGAAGAAGGCGTACGCCGACCTCGGCATTACCGAGTACCGGTTCCGGCTCTCGAAGAACGACGACCCCGAGACCACCGCGGCCGGCAAGGGCGGCAAGTACGTCGACAACCCGGCGCTGTGGGAAACCAGCACCGCGATGCTGCGCGAGGTGCTGCGGGAGTCCGGGCTGCCGTTCTTCGAGGCGTGGGGCGAGGCCGCGTTCTACGGCCCGAAGATCGACGTCCAGGTCAAGGACATGATGGGCCGCGAGGAGACGCTCTCGACCATCCAGGCCGACCAGCACCTGCCCGAGCAGTTCAAGCTCGAGTTCAAGGACAGCGACGACACCCCGAAGCGGCCGGTGATGATCCACCGCGGCGTCATCAGCACGATGGAGCGGATGATGTCGTACCTGATCGAGCTGTACGCGGGCGCGTTCCCGGTGTGGCTCGCGCCGGTGCAGGTCGCGATCGTCCCCATCGCCGACCGGCACTTCGAGTTCGCCCAGCAACTCGGCGCGGCCCTCACCGAGAAGGACTACCGCGTGGACGTGGACCTCGGCACCGGCCGGATGCAGGCGAAGATCCGCGACGCGCAGATCATGAAGGTGCCGTACGTGCTGGTGATCGGCGACAAGGAGATGGCCGCGAACGCGGTCGCGGTCCGGCTCCGCACCGGCGACGACCTCGGCGCGAAGCCGGTCGCCGAGTTCGAGGCGCTGCTGGAGCAGGTGGTGAAGTCGCGGACGCTGAAGCTCGTGCCGTGAGCCGCGAAGCGAATGCAGCGAAGAGAGTGATCCGCAGATTACGCAGACGGACGCAGATTTTCAGACAGAGGACAGAGGACAGAGGACAGAGGACAGAGGACAGAGGACAGAGGAGCATGCCGAACGAGTGCCAGCCGATCTCTGACTTCTGATCTCTGTCCTCTGATTTCCAATCTCTGTCCATCTGCGTAATCTGCGGATCAACACTCTTCTTCCCGAGTCACCCCTCGTCGGACGGGTCGTCCGCGTCGACCGGCGGCACGGCCTTGTACGCCTCGACGCCCGCGGGGTCCGACTTCCGCCCGAGTGGATCGGCGCACACCTGGTACCGGAAGTTCCCGATCTGCAACTCGTCCCCGGGGCGGAGCCGGCCCTCGGGCACCCGCTCGCCGTTCACCCGCACCCCGTTGGTGCTCCCCAGGTCGCGGATCACGAGGTCGTCGTTCACCTGCGCCAGCACGCAGTGGAGCCGCGACACCTTCTTGGAATTGAGTTGCACGTCGCACTCCTCGTGGCGGCCGAACAGCAGGATCGGCTTGTCGATGAGGATGCTCGGGCCGTCGGTCAGGGACAGGAGGTGCTGGGGCATGGGTTCGGGGCGGGTTGCCCACCGTGTCGGTCTGTTGGAAGGGGCCGCGTCAGTCGCCAGCGTTCTCGTCCCCGGGCTCGCCGCCGTCATCGCCGTCGCCGGGGACCATCCCGGTGATGGTGGCGAGCAGTTCCCTCATGCTCACCGGGAACACCATGACCGCGCCGCGGTCGTGCTCGTTGGCGCCGAGCGAAAGTTCGACCTGCTTCTCGGCCAGGAGGAGCACGGCGGCGAGGTCGAGGTCGGCCGCGTCGGCCGCGGCGAGCATGTGGTTGTACAGGTCGACGCCGCCGTCGCCGACCGAGCCGGCGTCCACGATGAGCGCGTGGTACGGTTGCTCGGCGTACCGCTTCACCGCCTGGGCCGGGTCGGTCGAGATGAGGACGCGGAACCCGTGGGCCTTGAACCGCTCGCGGAACGCCTCCTTGAGCCGCTCGTTCTTCTCGACGGCGAACAGCGTCTTCTGCCCCGGCGGGGTGCGGTTCTTCGCGGGGGCAGCGGGCGCGGCGGGTCCGGGCGCGGGCGGCTCCTCGCCCTTCAGCTCGGCCCGGCACGCGCGGAGCGCCTCGACCAGTTCCGCGGGGGTCTGGTACCGCTGGTTCGGGTCGAACTTGACCGCCCGGGTCACCACCGCCAGCAGCGGCGGCGGGACGCCGAGGGCCGGCCCGCTCCGCTGGAGCCTGGCCTCGACCTCCTGGTACCGGCGGGCCTGCATCCGCTCGACGCGGTCCTTGGTGGCCGGCATGAGGGGGGTGCCGGTCACGCACTCGAACAGCACGGCCCCGAGGAAGTACAGGTCGCTGCGGACGTCGCCCGGCTTGACGTTGGTGGCCTTCTCCAGCCCCGCGTAGTCCACGGTGCGGTCCACCGTCACGTCGTTGTCGTCCTTGTCGTCGCTGCCGGACCCGCCGGAGCCGGGCGCGCCGTCGGCGATCTCGGCGAGGCCGAAGTCCACGAGCTTGGCCTGCCCGTTGGTGACGGCGATGAGGATGTTCGTGGGCTTGATGTCGCGGTGCGTCATCCCCCGCTGGTACGAGTGCGCCAGCCCCTGGGCCGACTCCTCGATGATGCGGGCCGCGTCCGCGGGCGGGAGCTTCTTGCGGATCTGGAGCAGGTCGCGGAGGTTCCCCCCCTCGATGAACTCCATCACGATGAAGTACTGCCCGGTCCTGCTGTCCTGGCCGACCGCCAGCACCGACACGAGGTTCGCGTGCCGGATCGACATGCCGAGCTTCCCCTCCCGCAGGAAGAGGTCGACCTTCTGCTTGTCCTGCATCCACTTGTTGCGGAGCACCTTGACGGCGACGACCTGCCCGGTGCGGGGGTCGTCGCCCCGGTACACGCGGCCGAAGCTGCCCGACGCGATCCGGTACAGGAGCCGGTACCCGCCGAGGAAGTACCCCTCGGTGTCGCCCTTGAGCACCTTCGCGCCCTGCCACGCCGACAGGTACCGCTTCCGCTCCAGGAACCGGACCAGATCGACCCCGGGCACCTTCTTGTTGGGCAACTCCAGCAGGCACTCGCTCACCTGGTCCTCGGTGGCGAGCCCGAGGCGCAAGATGAGTTGGGCGGTGCCGGCGGCGTCCGGGTTGGAGGCCATACGAAGGTCAGCGTTGGACGTTGGGTCGGTCCCCAACAAGTTTCGTCACGAGGATAACTTACCACCGGCGCACGCGGGACGCAATCCGGTCCGTCGAATCGGGTTGAGAGGAAAGTCCTTGCGTCGGGGGGGAGGGTGACCTAGAGTGGACCGGAACTCCCGTTCCATTCTTCATTCCTTACACACCCCACCCAACAGGGGTGAGCGATGAAATTCTTTCTGATCGTCACCAAGGGCAAGAAGCGCGGCCTGCCGATCCCCATCGAAGTCGACCTGTTCCTGATCGGCACCACCGGGATGTGCCAGCTCCGGGCGGCCCACGACGACATCGGCCCCCAGCACTGCGCGTTCGCGGTCCGGGGCACCAAGGTGTTCATCCGCGACATGGGCAGCGGCAAGGCCACGATGGTGAACGGCGAGGTCATGCCGCCCAGCGAGGAGTGGCCGCTCCACAAGGGCGACAAGATCGCCGTCGGCCCGCTCGAGTTCATGATCAACTTCCGCGAGAAGCAGCTCAACCAGCGGGACCTTGAGGAGTGGGCCCTCAAGCAACTCGACGAGGACACCGGCCCGAAGGCGTCGGCCCTCGAGGAACTCGCCCGGGCCGCCAACGTCGCCGTGGACGAGGACAACGCCTCGTCGGTCGCCAACGCCATCATCGGCAAGCTCAACGCCGCCAAGGGCGTGGTCCGGGGCCGGCTCCGGATCTCGCAGGAGGGGCCGATCACCATCGTCCGCATCCAGGACGTGTACCTCGTGGACGACGCCGAACTCGTCCACCTCAAGAAGGAACTGCACGACAACCTGAAGAGCCCGAACCTGCGGGTGCTGCTCGACTTCAAGAACGTGCGGCGGATGTCCACGTCGGCCGCGGAGATGTTCGGCGACTTCACCCAGTGGCTCCGCCGCCAGGGGAGCACCCTCGCGATGTGCCGGCTGCGGCCGGACCTCAAGTCGATGCTCGAAGGGCTCCAGTCGATGTACACCTTCCGCATGTACGCCGACAAGGACGCCGCCATCGCCGAGCGCTGGTGACGGCGCCCGGGGCCGGTTGTGCGGGCCGTGCCGGTTGTCCGCACCGGTGCGGCACCGTAACTCCCGCAATCCGCCGCGCCGGCGTGGCCCGCATTCCCCGCACAGGCCGATACTCGGGGTGAATCGTCACCCCCTGGAAGACCGGCCATGGCCACGTTCTACCTCCTTCCGCCCCGCGCGTGCCTCGAACAGGCGCTCAGCGACGCCCTCGGCCGGCTCCTCCCCGGGCTCCCGCTGCCCGCCGAGACCTGGGACGCTGTCACCGACCGCGTCGGGGCGGCCGCGAGTTGGCCCGCCGACGTGTTCCTCGTCCCCCGCGACGACCTGCCCGACGGCGAGCCGGTCGGCGAGGCGCTCGGGGCCGCGTTCGGGGCCGAGCCCGGCGACCGGGTGGTGGAGGTGAGCCTCGCGCGCGGCCCCGCGGCGGCCCGTTCCTGGGTGCTCGGCCCGGCGGACGTTTCCGGCCTCTCGGCAGCGCGATAGAATCACCGTATCACGGCCGATCACCCCGACCGTGTGCCCCGGCGCGTCCGCCCGGGGCCACGGCGTTTTGCTTTCCCCACAGACCACCATGCCAGACACCGAAGACGACTGGGCGGAACTCGCCCGCGAACTCGAGCGCGAGACCCCGCCCGCACCGAGCCCCGAGCCGGTCCCCGCCGAGGACGACCAGACCGAGGCGTACGGCGAGGCGGACAGCGAAGAGTTCGAGGACGCCGAGGCCGGGACCGAGGGCGAGGGCGGCGAGGGCGACGGCGAGCCCGGCGACGGCACCCCCGGCACCGGGCGGAAGCGCCGCCGCCGCCGCCGCCGCCGCCGCAAGGGCGGGGTCGGTCAGCCGGCCGAGGGCGCGGAAGTGGCCGAGGGCGGGGCGGTCGCCGCCACCGCGGGCGAGGTCGATACCGAGGCCGAGGCCCCGGCGGAAGCCGCCCACGACGAGGACGACGAGGACGCGGACGACGCCCCCGAGGCGACCGAGGCCGACGCTGCCGAGGACGCGGGCGGCGAGTTGCTCCGCGAGCTGATCGCCAACTGGAACGTACCGTCCTGGGACGACATCGTGTCCGGCCTGCACCGGCCGTGACCGCGGGCCGGAATGAAAAAGGGAAAAAGTAAAAGGTAAAGGCCGGAGCGCACCGGTGCTCGCGGCTTCCTCCTACTTTTTCCCTTTTACCTTTTGCACTCCCGTGAGGGGTTCACATGGCGGACGCCGTCATTGACATTGTCGGCCAGGGCGACCTGCCGCTCATCGTCGAGCTGTACAACCAGGTGTTCCGGCCGGCGAAGACCGTCGAGTCGTTCACCCGGCGGTACCTGGGCCGGCACAACGTGCTCCAGATGGTCGCCCGGGTGAAGGACAAGCCGGCGGGCTTCTTCCTGGGGTTCGAGTTGAAGCCCGACACGTTCTTCGGCTGGTTCTACGGCGTCATGCCGGAGTTCCGGCGGATGGGGATCGGCTCGCAGCTCATGGAGGCGGCGCAGGGCTGGGCGGCGCAGAACGAGTACGAGACGTTCCGGGTCGAGTGCCACAACACGCACCGCCCGATGATGCACCTGGCGATCGAACTGGGGTACGACGTGGTCGGCATCCGCTGGGACGCCGACCGCGGCGATAACCTCGTGCTGTTCGAGAAGAGCCTGACCGCCGGGCGGTAGCACGCGGTCCACGGGCCGCCCACGTGTTGCGGGCCGTTGCTCGTCCGAGCCCGAGCGCCGAGCGAGGGTTCACGTTGTCCCCTCGCTCGGCGCTCGGGCTCGGACCGGAACTCGTAACGTCTTGTCACACCGGGGCGAGTTTCAAGAAGTTCCGCAGGATCGTCGGGCCTTCCACCGTGAGGAAGCTCTCGGGGTGGAACTGGACGCCGTGCAGCGGCCACGCCCTGTGCCGCACGCCCATGATCTCGCCCTCGTCGGTCCAGGCCGTCACCTCGAAGTCCGGGTTCGTCCACGTCTCCTTCTTGATGACCAACGAGTGGTACCGGGTCGCGTCGAACGGGTTCGACATGCCCTCGAACACGCCCTTTCCGTCGTGGTGGATCGGCGACACCTTCCCGTGCATGATGCGGTAGTTGCGGATCACCTCGCCGCCGAAGGTGTGGCCGATGCACTGGTGCCCGAGGCACACGCCGAAGATCGGCGTGGTGGGTGCGAACCGCGCGAGCACGTCGTTGCAGATGCCGGCTTCCTTGGGCGTGCACGGCCCCGGCGACAGGATGATGTGCGTCGGCGCGAGCGCCGCGATCTCGTCGAGCGTGATCTGGTCGTTGCGGACCACCGTCATCGGCAGCGCCGGGTCGATCTCCCCGAACCGCTGGACGAGGTTGTACGTGAACGAGTCGTAGTTATCGATCAGCAGAATCATGATTGTGGGTGGTGTGGTGTGTGATTCCGATGTGGGGCCGCGTCAGAGCCGTGTTACAGCCATTTTAGGGCGAAGCTGAAAGCCACAATGACGAGGAGACCGTTCAGACCGGCGGCCAGCCTCGCGTGGAACAGTGGTTCCCCTTCGTAGTGTCGCGAACTGACTGCGAGTGCGCATCCGACCAAAGCAGCCAGTCCGAAGGACGCGGCAAGCACGGGATCACCCGTTGCGCCGCCAAGGTTCCTCATCCCGAACAGCGAGGGGAGCACCACGACGCAGAACCAACCGACGGACCAGAAGAAAAGTCCGATCCCCAAAGCGGCCCACCCGACGGCGCGAACGGCCTCCCGTTCGCGCCGCTTGTTCGCGAGTTCAAGAGGCGACAGCTCGCGGGGTTGATCCATCGGGTCGGGTTACCCCTGCCGCGTCGGGAGCTTCTGGGCGCTGGTGGCGGTCGGGTCGAACTTGCCCTTCGCCTCGTCGTCGGGGACCACTTCCAGGTGGTCGGCGAGCGCCGGGATGTCGTACCACGCGCCGTCGGCGAAGTCCACGATCGCCTTGCCGCCGTAGTTCACCGTGACGACCCGGCCCACCTTCCCGGCGAACCGCTCGTACTGCGGCAGCCCCGCTTTCACCCGGACGAACTTGTCGGTCCAGGTGCGCTTGAGCGCCTCGGCCTCGGCGAAGGTGGGGAACCGCATCGCGAACCTCCACGTGCCCACTTACCGCTTCGCGCCGCGCTGCGGCGGGTCGAAGTCGATGGCCCGCACGAACCGGCAGGCGTCGACCGCGCCGTACTCGCGGTCCATCCCGGGGTCGTGCCAGTCGACCGACAGCGCCCCGTCGTACCCGATCGCGTTGAGCGTCCGGATGATGCCGGGCCAGTCGATCCCGCCGTGGCCCGGGGAGCGGAACTGCCACCCGGCCCGCGGGTCGCCGCTCGGCCAGTACCCCGCGAGGACGCCGGCCCGGCCGTTGAGCGCGAGCTGCGCGTCCTTCACGTGGACATGATAGATGCGGTCCGGGAAACGTCGCAAGAACTCGACCGGGTCGACCCCCTGCCAGTGCATGTGGCTCGGGTCGAACGTGAACCCGAACTCCTCGCGATGGTCGATGGCCTCCAGCACCAACTCGGCGGAGTACAGGTCGAACGCGAGTTGCCCCGGGTGGACCTCGCAGGCGAACCGCACGCCGCACTCGCGGGCGACGTCGAGGATCGGGTGCCACTGCTTCGCGAACTGCTTCATCGCGTCGGCGATGTCGGCCGCCCGCGGGGCCGGGTAGCCGGCCACGTACCCCCAGATCGGCGAGCCGGTGAACCCGCTCACCACCCCGGCCCCGAGCCGCTCGGCGAGCCGGAACGTCGCCGTCATTTCCTCCGCGGCCCGCTGCTGCACCCCGGCCGGGTCGCCGTCGCCCCAGACGTACTCGGGCACGAGCGCCTGGTGCCGGCGGTCGATCGGGTCGCACACCGCCTGCCCGACCTTGTGGTTGGCGACGACGGGCACCTGGAGGTCGTGGCGGGTGAGAAGGTCGAGCCGGGCCGGGCCGTAGTCGTCGTCGCTGAGGCCGCGCTGCACCTCGAGGTGGTCGCCCCAGCAGCACAGCTCGAACCCGGAGTAGCCCCACCCGGCGGCCTTGGCCGCGAGCACGTCCAGGGGCACGTCGGCCCACGGGCCGGTAAACAGGAGCACCTGGCGGGGCATGGATCCCTCCGTAAGTGGTCAGTGGGCAGCGGGGAGTGGAAGACCCGGCAAGGCGCACCGCCCGCCGCTTCCGCTCCCCACTGCCCACTCCCCACTGCCCACGAACGAACTCACGCCACCGGCTTGTCGTCGTCCGGCTTCGGCGGGTCGAACGCCTTCGGCGCGTCGAACGCCTTCGGCGCGTCGAACGCCTTCGGCTCGGCGGCCGGCGGCGTGAACGGGATCGTCGCGGGCGGCGGCACCGGCGGCGACAGGTCCACGACCGGGATCGGCGGCAGCGGCGGCGGGGGGACCGGGACCGGCGGCGCGACCGGCGGAACCACCGGCGCGGTGATGACCGGCAGCGAGGTCGTCGGGGCCGGCGGCGCGCCCGTCCCCTCGGCCAGCTTCGGCGGGGCCGGGGGCACCACCGGCTCCTCCTCGTCGAGGAACACCTCGTCCAGTTCGGCCTCGTCCACCTTCTTCCGCATCAGGAAGTAGATGACCGTCGCGGCGGTCCAGAAGAAGCTGTAACTGAACCCGAGCATCATGAGGAACATGAGCGTGAGCCAGAAGCAGACGATCCCCGCGCCCCACGTGTTGTAGGCGTAGAACTCCTTGCGGGCCTGGGCGTACGTGTTCGCGTTCACCGGGTCGTACTTGTACACCTCGCGGCCGCTCGGGTTGTTCTCGACCTTCTGCCACTGGCCGCGGACCGCGTAGGGACTGTCCTTGGTGAGCAGCTCCTTCCACCCGAACGACTCGGGGGCGTAGATGAACAGGTACTCGGGCTTGCGGTCGGTCCACACGGTGCTGGCGGTGAGCCCGGCCGCCCACTTGCCGACGTACACCGTCAGCGAGCAGAAGAACAGGATGAACAGCGTGACCGCGGCCCCGTAGAAGATGGCGACGAGCCAGTACCAGATGTAGTGCCACGGGGACTGGTACACGTAGTTGATGGACCGGCTCAGGGCGTCGAACGTGTCGCTCTGGTCGCCCTCGGCGCTGAGGGTGCAGTACATGAGCGGGTAGCCCACGAGCCCGACGAGGAACACGGCCATCACGGCCCCGCCGACGATCAGGACCGGCAGGCCCAGGCCGAACACCACCAGGTCGCCGATCACCGGGATCAGCCCGACGAGGCCGTACACGATGAGCCCGACCACGCACGCCCCGATGATGACGAGCGGCACCAGCGGCGCGCCCAGGTACGCGGTGTACCGCTTGGCCACGAACCGGACCGCCTGCTTCAGCGAGATCGGCCCCTTGTTCGCCAGTTGCACGGCGGCGATGCGGGTGATGACGCCGGCGCAGAACGCCCACACGGCGACGTTGGCCAGCAGGATCAGGAACAGGTACAGCCGGGTCTTGAAGTTCACCCCGGGGGAGATCAGCTTCGCGACCGGGATCAGCATCTTCACGAGCGGCTCGACGAGCACCGGGACGGACCCGGACACGAACCCGGTGATCGCGTTGGCCCGGTCCTGGGCGGTGCCGCTGATCACGTCGGTGACGAACAGGAACGGGTTCGGCCCGCGGTACTCGTCCCACGGCATCGTACTCAGGCGGCCGCGGGTGCCGGCCAGCGAGTCGAGCACCCGCCACTCCTCGAAGTCGGTCGAGTACCGCTCGGTCGCGATCTGGCGGAAGTCGTCCTCGGTGTAGTTGGACCCGTCCGGCTTCTTCTTGTCGCCCAACTCGCGCTGGATCGTGTTGTTCTGGTACTGCGGCTCGCTCGGCTCCGGGGCCTTGGAGTGGAAGATGACCGACAGCAGCCACCACAGGAACGACATCACCAGGATGCCGGCCGCGGCGACGAGTAACTTCCGCGGGTCGAGGGCGACCTGGAAGCAGCGGAAGATCTCCATCCACGAGGCGGGGCGGTCGCCGGTCGTGGAATTCGGTGCGCGGCCGTCGGCCATGCTGGCTCCTCAGTCGAAGGAAGTACCCGGTCGGGTCGCGGCGCCCGCGGTGCGGGGGGCCGGGGGACGGGGCAGATTATACCCGGAGTGCGGGGCGAGGCAATCGGGGCTGGAAAGTGCGCCGGCGGTGGGTGATGCGCGGGATCCGCGGGGACGCGTCGGGCGGAGCCGGTGGCGCGCGGCGGGCGGCCCGCGGGCCTCTCGCGGTTCGGTTCGGCCCCCCGCCCGGCCGCGGACCGGACCACGCGCGGGAAACGCAAGCCGGCCCCGGCGGCCCCCGCTTCGATGCGGGGGCCGCCGGAGCCACGGGCTCGGGGATGTCGACAGGGCGGGGTCGTCCGCCCGGTCCCTTAGAAGAAGAACCCGATCCCCAGGTTGAACCCGTGCAGGAGGCGGAACGCCTTGAACTCGTACTGCGGGGCGATGTTGCCGAAGTTGAACCCGACCGGGTCCTTCATGTACAGCGTGTTGTAGAACGTGAGCGCCTGGTACCCGAGGCGGACCTGCACGCCCTCGATCGGGTACCACCACCCGTTGACCGCGAGGTTCGCGTTCGGGGTGAGCCGCCACTCCTGGTTGCCCCACTTCGACTGCACCGTCTGGTCCCCGAGCTTGTACTTGGCCCGCTCCTTGACCACGTTCAGCAGCATCGAGCCGGTCGCGTCGAGGCTGAGCGAGAACTGGTTGGCGACGAAGATCTCGTGCCCGCACCCGATGAACGGACCGTACATCCGCTGCGACAGGGTGTTGGTGTAGTTGGCCGCGTCCTGCGGGATCGTGTTCCCGTCCGGCGGGATCGACACGGCCCGCCAGTGGAACCGCTCGAAGAACCACGAGAACTGGAGGCCGGCGGTGCCGTACACCCGGCTGTAATCGGTCATCAGCATCGGCACCCGGGCCCCGGCCTGGGCCTGTTGGTACCGCTGGGTGAACTTCATGTCCATCTGGCTGGCGGCGTTCCAGATGCCGTACACCGAGTTGTCGTTCACCCCGGCGACCTTCCCCTGGGGGCCGGCGAAGAACGAGTTGAAGCTGTACACCGGGGACGACACGAAACTGTCGGCCAGGGTGATCTGGTTGTTCTGGAGCGGCACCGCGTAGTACGGCGGGACCAGGCTGGCCCCGACCGAGTAGTGCGCGTCGTACAGCTGCATGTAGTTGGCGAACACCCGGGTGCCGTCCTCGAACCGGTACCCGAGTTCGACGTTGAAGCCCGGCTGGTACGTCGGCGAGCCCCGGAACATCCGCGGGTTCAGGGCCTCGCGGCCCGAGCCGATGAGCGTCCCGGGGGCGACCCCGGACTGCCCGGTGAGGTCGTAGAACCCGTACCGGGCGATGGTCTGGTTCCCGATGGCCCTGGTCTGCTGCAGGAACACGAACTCGGCGCTGGTGTAGAACCCGGCGTCGCCCGAGACCCCGGTCGGCAGGTACGACGGCACCGCCTCCTGGCGGGGCGCCGGGAACCCGCCGTCCGACCCGTCCGTGGACGGGATCGTGCCGTTCATGGGCTGGGCGCGGGCGTCTGCCGGACCAGCCAGCATCGAAACGGCCGCGAGCAACGCTCCCCCGATGTACCGATATCGCATAACCCGGATCCCCCTTCACAGCTTTGACGACCGGTCCGCGGCAGGCTCCCCAACCCGTCCGCCGACCCGACACCCTCTCGGGCGTCGTTCCCCTGTCGAGTTCCTTCGCGCACTAGGGCGGAAAGTCGCGGGACAATAGCCGCGCGTCCCGTCTGGTCAAGCGCCATTGGCCGGAAAATCGGCCCCGCCGAGGGATTTCCTCACGGAACACGCCGCGCGGCGCGAAGCTGCGCCGGGCCCGGGCGGGGGGCGAACGTGGGGCGTGTGCCCCGCGGCGCGGGGGCAGGAAAGGGGGAGCGGATGGGGGGCCGGGCCGGGTGCCCAGGTTCGCGCGGGCGGCGGCGCGGCGTGAGCCCGCCGGTG
>NZ_JBHYGG010000240.1:0-58893 GCF_051859125.1 Gemmata sp. | reverse complement strand
CAACCCCACAATACCAAGGAGGCACCGGCTTTCCGCTTAACTGAAGGGCATTGGGGCTAGGGCCAGGGCCAACAGCCTATGCTTCGACTTCGCGTCCACTGAGGCACTCTCCGGGTCGGCGACGGCACCGCCCTCACTTCGGGGCAAGTCCACGTTCGAGGTCGGGGCTGGTGACGGTGAAGTTCTCGGCCCCGGCGGCATCGGCGGGGCCGACCCTCGCCCCGCGGAGCAAGAAGACCTGTCCCTTGGGAACCGAGGCGCGGACCCCTGCGGCCGGACGCGTCGTACCCCGCCCCGGGGCGGCCCGAGGCGGTGCCCAACATGTGGCCCGCCCGGCTCACTCCGCCCCGTCGATCTCCTCCTCGACGGCCGGCAGCACCGCCTGCATCTCCTCCCACACCTCCCGCCCGACGTGCAACTGCTCGCCCCGGGGCGGGAGGCCCTCGTCAAGCAGGACGTCCAGGCCGGCCAACTGCATCTCGGCCAGCGTCCTCGCCTGGCGGGCCTTGAGGGCGTCGAGGACGGACTTCTGCTCCTCGGTCATCGCGTCGTCTCCCTGAATGTGGCAACACCGCTCCCCGGGCGGCCCGCCCTTTCGCCGCACGGCGGCGGGTGGGCGACCCGGGGGAGTGAAGGTCTCCGGCTGCCGGTGAGCGGCGAGTATAGCACACCCCGTGCCCGCCCACCCGATACGCCCGGGCCGGCGGCACTCCGGGACGACCGGTTCAACCCACCTGCGCGGCGGGAGCGATTGCGACGGGCGGCAACGTAGGGGCGTACCACCCCTCGAACACGGTGTTTGGAAGACGTGCGTGCGTGTGGGAACGGCCAACGGCTGGGGCCGGGGACGCCGCCCGGCCCAAGACGATGGTCGCACCCGGGGCTCCGACACACCGGCGTCGCGGGTGCCGGTGTGACGGAGCCCGTCGGCCCAGGGAACCTGACCACTCTCGGTCCGAAAGAGCCCGGGCCAAACAGGCGCGGTGGTGGGGAACTGCCCGAGGCGTGGCCCGAGCGCGAGGTCACGAGGTGACGCGCTCCGGTCCGGAGGCCCGTTCGGCCGCGACGGCGAGGGGCGTGGAAAGAAGAGGCCGGTGGCTCTCGCCACCGGCTCGCTTTGACAGGCGTGGGGACGTGCGATCGGGTGTGGGGGGTGGGCCGGGGGACCTCGGCCCGACTGTTGTTCGTCGCCGAATGTAATGCACGAGGCGTGCCAAAGCCGCCCCCGCGGTCGCCCGGCGTCTCCTTCCAGGAAATCCCGGGCGAACCCGCCTCGAACTGCTCCCCGCCGGCCGCGGGGCGGTTGTAACCGTTACCGCCCGCGTGCCCGAATCGGCACGTCGCCGTGCCAACCCGCCTTCCCCCGCTTCCCGGTGCCGGCTATGAGCCCCCACCGACCACGGCGGTCGGATCTACACCTCCGTCCCGACGCGTTCTCCATCGTGAAGGCCACCATGCCCCAACTGACCGAGGCCGCCGCCGGGCAACTCACGCCCGGGCAGGCGGCCGAACTGGTCCGCGTCCTCGACGCCCACGCCGCCTGGGACGACCGCCGCCCCGGCCCGACCGGGGGTGCGACACCGCACGCCGACCTCCGAGCCCGGCAGCGGGCGTTCGACACCTTCCGGTCGGCGTGGCGGGGGTACGCCCCGAAGTACCCCGGGGTCCCCCTCCCCGAGCCGGGCCGGAACTCGCCCGACCAACTCGCCGCCTGGTGCCGCGTCCTCCGCGTCGTGTTCCGGCTGGCGGCGGCCTGGCCGGCACGCGTGATGGACAGGGTGCACCGCCTGGCGGACGGCGTCTCGGCGGGGGCGGGCGAGCACCCCGTGGGGCGTACGACCGCGGGGGACGAGGCGGAGGCCGGGCATGATTTGGACGCCGTGATCGCGTGGTGTGACCGAGCGGCCAAGCCGCCGGCACCGCCCCGTGCCCTCACGAAGGCACGCCGGGAAGGGGCGGCGTAGTCGTCAGGAGCGTTCCGAACACGCGATCCCCACGGGCACCACGGCACGCCCTACCCCGGCCGGACCGCCGTCGGGTGAGCGTGGTTCCCGAACCGGTCGCCGCCCGTGCCGACCCGCCACACTCGCATCACCCGACCGGCCGTCCGACCGCCTGCCGCTCGTCGCCGAACTCGACTGGTCGGGAGACTGAGATACCGTCTCCCCTCTCGTGGGGTGCCGAGGCGGTCGCGGTGGAACGTGCCGGGACCGAACCTCGACCCGGTGGGACGGACTCCAGTGAAAAGGGAGCGAAGGCACGGGACGTCCGCGGCGTGGAGGAAGGCGATGGTCCGGCCGAGGTGCGGTCGCGCGGGGTCGGCCGAGGGCCGGATCTGGGCTACGAGTTGCTCTGGAAGGGCGACCCGGTGCACCACGGCGAGGGGCTCCTGTCTTGCCGGCCGGCCCCCCCGGGGGCGAGCGAACGGCGGCGTTCCTCGCCGACTATGCGGCCCGCCGCGGGTACTTCGAGGCTGGGATGCCCGCCTTTCTCGACACCATCGCCCGGTTCGACCGCAAGCGGCCGGCCGCGACGGGGGCCGTGCTGCGGTCCGGCCTCGCCTCGCTCGCGGCGGACGTCCAGGCCATGCGCCCGCTGCTCGTCAGGAACTTCCACCCGCACCGGACGACCCTGCGGCTGGCCGACGACGTTTGGGTCGCGTGGACCTGGCACCTCGCGAACGGGATCGGGAACGTGCTGGTCGCCCCGTCGGAGGGCGACCTGCGGACCCGTATCGAGACGCGTCGCGTGGCCGAGGCGTACACGGTCCGGCACGACGGGCTCCTGGCGTACATGAGGACGCCGTGGCGCACCGCCGCCGACCTCCCGGGGGCGACGCCCCTCGCGGCGAACTACGCCCTGTTGGAGTGCTTCCGGGACCGCCTGTTCTCCTTCTACGACCGGATCGACCTCGCCCGCGTGGGTGCCGCCCCGGGGGGGACGCCGATCCCGGAGCCGGCGGGCGACCCGCCCGGGGGCAGCGAGGGGATCATTGCCGCCGCCCTCGGCACCACCGGCCCGGAGGCCCCGTGCGGGACCGGGGAGCGGCTCCCGGGCCGCCGGGTGCCGGGCGCCCGGTTCCTCCGGTTCTGGCGGACCCTGGAGCACCTCGGGTGCGAGGTCCGGGGGTCGAAGGGGAGCGAGGTGTCGGTGTACCGGCCCGGCTACCGGAAGTACGTGCTCGGCCGGCACCGCACCAACCGGGAGGTGTTCCCCGCCGAGATCCAGCGGGTGCTGGGCCGGCTGGGGCTCACGACGGGGGAGTGGCTGACGGCGCTCCGGGCGTGATCGCTTCGGGCCGCCCGTGAGAGATGGGCCGGGGGCACCTTCGCCCCCGGCCCGGGACGCCGCCGGCCGAGACCGCCGAGGCCGCCAACCCGCCCGGTGGCGGTCGTGGCGGGCTCGGCCGGCACGAGGCGCACGACGACGGAGTGGGTGCGATGAGCGAGCGCACGCTGACCAGGTTGACGGAGGTCTCGGAGAGGGCGCAGAAGTGGGTGTGGACGGGCCGCATCCCGGCAGGGGCCATCACCGACCTGGCGGGCGACCCCGGCCGGGCCAAGAGCCGGATCGTGTACGACCTCGCGGCCCGGGTCACCCGGGGGCGGCCCCTGCCGGGCGAGACCGCGGCCCGCCCGCCGGCCGGGGTGGTGCTGCTCCAGGCGGAGGACGACGCGGCGGCGACGGTCGAGCCGGTGCTCCAGGCCGCGGACGCCGACCCGGACCGGGTGTTCGTGTACGACCCGGCCGCGTTCGGCGACGCCCCGCTGAGGCTGCCGGCGGACCTGAAACTGGTCCGCACCGCGGTCCAGCAGGTCGGGGCGAAGTTGGTGGTGGTCGACCCGGCGACGGCCCTGATCGCGTGCAACCCGAACGCCGACAGGTCGGTCCGGGACGCGCTGCGGCCGCTGGCCGAACTCGCCGCGGAGTACGAGTTGGCCGTGGTGGTGGTGCGGCACCTGCACAAGTCGGGCGGCGGGAGCCTCCTGCACCGCGGGGCCGGCAGCATCGCCCGGGTCGCCGCGGCCCGGTCGGGGCTCCTGGCCACGGCCGACCCGGCGTCGGCGGACCCGCACCGCCACCTGCTCGTGCAGACCAAGACGAACCTCGCGGGGGGCGCGACGTGGGCCTACCGGACGGTGTTGTCCGGCGGCCAGGTGGTCGCGGAGTGGCTCGGCGAGGTCGCGGTCACCGCCCGCGACCTGGCCGGGGGCGGGGACGCGGAGGCCTCGAAGCGGCGGGAGGCGGCGGAGGTGCTGTACCTGATCCTCGCGGAGGGTCCGTGCCGCGCCCGGGACGTGCGGGTGCAGGCGGCCGAGTCGTGCGTGGCGTTCCGGACCCTGGAGCGGGCCAAGGCCGCCCTGGGGGTGGTGTCCGAGCGGAAGACGCTCTCGGCGAAGTGGTGGGAGTGGGTGTGGCGGCTGCCGGGCGAGGACACGCCGCTCCTCGCGCAGGTCCGGGCGAAGTAGGCCCCGGCCGCCGCGGGCACGACCGCGGTGGCGTAGGCCGTCTCGGTGTGGGCCGCGACCGCAGGGGGGCGGACGCGGGGCCGTCGGCCGTCGCGGCCCGCACCGACGAGACTCACCGGCCGCCAGCGTGGGGCGCGACCGCCGAGTCGATTCCAGCGGGCGGACTACGCGCCCGTGAGTTCCTTGATCTGCCCGGTCGCGATGCCCAGCGGGCGGTCCAGCGGGACGCCCACGCACCCGAGCAGGGTGGTGAGCAGGTCGCCCTGGTTGGCCCTGATCCCGGTCAGGAACCGGCCCGTCTTGAGCGCCCCGCCGCCGCCCCCGGCGAGGACGAACGGGAGGTTGTCCCGGCTGTGCCGGTCCCCGTCCTCCAGCCCGGACCCCCACATCATGATGCAGTTGTCGAGGAGGGTGCCGTCCCCTTCTCGCAGGGCCGCCATCTTCCTCACCATGGTGGCGAACCGGGCGACGTTGAAGGCGGTGATGGCCGCGACCCGGCCCTTGGGCTCCTCCTTGTTCCCGTGGTGCGTGTACGAGTGGTGCTCGCCGCTGAACCCGAGTTCGGGGTACGACACCCCGTTCGGCGTCGACCCGATGTACGTGCTGACCCGCGTGACGTCGGCCTGGAAGGCCAGCACGTTCAGGTCGCACATGACGTCCATGTACTCGCTGCGCTTGTCGCCCTCGGGGATCTTGATCTCGATCGGCGGGGAGTCGGACGACTTGTTCTTGCTCGCGGGAACGCCGGACTTCGCCTGGGCCGCTTCCTTCTGGCGGTGCTCGATGGCGGCGATGCGGCGCTCGACCGACCGCACGCTGTCGAGGTACTCGTCGAGCTTGTCCTGGTCCCCCCTGGGCAGCCGCCGCCGCAGGTCGCGGGCACCGTCGAGGACCAGGTCCAGCATCTTCCCGTCGAGCGGGTCGACCCGCGCGGGCTGGTCCGCCCTGGTGGTCTTGCCGAAGAGGCGGTTCAACACGGCGCGGGGGTTGATCTCCGCGGGCAGGGCCTGCTTCGCCGAACTGAAGCTGCAGTGCGTGTAGTACCCCTCGTTCAGCCCCTCCTGGTTCTCCTTGTGCGTCTGCGGCATCGTCGCCAATTCGAGCGACGGCAGCGCGGTCAGGTGGCCGACGTAGTTCGCGGCGACCTGGTCCGCGGAGATGCCGATGTTGATCTTGTTGCGCGTGGCCGCGTCGGGCAGTTTGGCGGTGAGCCAGGTGGACAGTTCGAGGGCGTGCGGTGCCCCGTTGAACGGGGCGATCGGCACCCCGGAGATCCCTTTGGCCACGAGGCACCGGTCGAGCACCGGCTTCAGGGGCTCGAGCACGGGCGGCGGCGCGGTCAGGAACGTCTCCGGCGACCTGGGCCAGAACTCGCTCCCGATCACGCCGTGCGGCATGTACATGAACCCGAGCCGCACCGGTGGCCGGGCCGGCTTCGCCCCGGGCTCGGCCCACCCCATGCAGTCGAGCAGGGGCAGGGCGAGCGACGCCCCGAGGCCCCGGAGACACGTCCGCCGGTCGAGCAGGTGGTTACTTGGCATTGGGTGGCGCAACCTGGCGGTTCAGGAAGGGGTAGCTGGTGACGACTTCCACGACGAGCGACTGCATGCCGTAGTTGTCGCGGGCGAGGCGGCCCATCACGCCGTCGACGACGATCTCGTCGTACCCTTCGAGCTGGCGGCACAGCGCGTACGCGAGCAACTTCTCGGTAAGGTTCCGGGCGAGTTCGTCCCTGCGGCCGGCGACGATGGCCTTCAGTTCCTTCGGCGTCGAGAACCGCTTGCCGCCGGGCAACTCGCCGGCGGCGTCGATCGGCCCGCCCGAATCGTCCGTGTCGCGCCAGCGGCCGACGGCGTCGAAGTTTTCGAGGCCGAAGCCGATGGGGTCGAGCACCTTGTGGCAGCTGGCGCAGGTCGGGTTCTTGCGGTGCAGCTCCGTCCGCTGCCGCAGCGTCAGGGTCGCCACCTGCTTCGGGTTCTGCTTCTCCAGCGTCGGGACGTTCGCCGGGGCGGGGGGCACGTGCTGGCCCAGGAGCTGTTCGAGCACCCACACGCCGCGCTTCACCGGGCTCGTCCGTTCGGGGAACGACGTCACCGCCAGAACGCCGGGCATGCCGAGGACGCCCCCCCGGTTGCCGTCCGCGAGCTTCACCCGCCGCATCTCCGGCCCCGTGACGGTCTTCTCCAGGCCGTACAGCGGGGCGAGCGTGCCGTTCAGAAACGTGTAGTCGCTGTCGACGAAGCCCACGACGCTGCGGTTCTCCCGAACGATGCTGTCGAAGAACAGCCGCGCCTCGTCGTACATCGCCGCCCGCATCTCCGGGGTCACCAGTGGAAACTTCTTGGCGTCGAACGGCTTCGTCGCGAGCGTCCCGACCCCGAGCCACTGCGACCCGAAGCCGTCGAACAGCGCGCGCGAGCGTCGGTCGGCGAGCATCCGCTTCACCTGCCCGCGGAGCACCTCCGGTTCGTGCAGCGTGCCCTTGTCCGCGAGGGCGGCCAGTTCGGGGTCGGGCATCGTGGCCCAGAGGAAGTACGACAGCCGGGACGCGAGCTGGTGGTCGTCCAGCGGAACGATGGTTTTGCCGGCCTCGGCGGCCTTGGCGGGCGTGATGAAGAGGAACTGCGGCGACACGAGGACCGCCTTGAGCACGAGCCGCAGCGACTCCGGGTACGTGAGCTTGTTCGCTTGGGCCAGGTCGAAGACCTTCAGCAGCGCCTCGACCTCCTCGTCCGTCGCGGGGCGGCGGAACGCGCGGCGGGCCTGGGTGCGGGCCACGGCCGCGGCCGCCTCACGCGCCTTGCCCTCGGGCGGGGTTTCGCCGAACAGCGTCTTCTGCACCTCCGTCGGCGGGGCGTCCTTCGGGCCCAGCACCCGGTCCAGCACGGCGTTCGCGACGGCGAGGTACTGCTCGGTCTGCAGCGGCGAGAACGTGTTGAGGTACCCCTCGCCCGGGACGTCGTCGGGGAGGCCCGCGACGACCGCGGGGTCGACCCCGAACAGGTCGCGGAGGGTGTTGCCGAACTCGACCTTGGTGAGCCGGCGGATGACGAACGGCCCGGGGTCCACCGGGCTGAGGTACTTGACCGTCCCGACCCACTCGGCGAACTCCCGCCGCTCCGCCTCGGTGGGCTGCCTGGCGGTGCCCTCCGGCGGCATGGCCTGCTCGCGCACCTGGGCGAGGGAGACCTGCCAGGCGCTCCGGAACCGCCCGTCCGCCGGGCGCTGGACCATCTTCGCGAAGTCGATGCCCCCCTTCCGCTTGTTGTTGTTGCCGTGGCAGTCCATGCAGTACGCCTTGAGGAACGGGACGACCTTGGTGCGGAAGGTCTCGTTCACCCGGGCGCGTCGCGCCTCGGACGGGGCGTCCTGGGCCGCGGCCGCGGGGGCGAGCAGCGGCACGAAGGACGCGACCGGCACGGCGATCGCGCTCACGACCAGGTGGAGGGTGGGGGTCAGACGCATGACGCGTTGCTGCGGGGGTCGGGGCTCTCGGTCGGCGCGGGGGACGGGTCCGCACGGTGCGAGGGCGGCGGGTGAGGATCAGGGCGTCGGCGGGAGGCGGGAAGGACGCGGGCTCCCTGTCATCGTAACCGATCTTTCGCGATGGAACACCATTTTGCGGGTCCGGATTCCGGGAGCGTCCGGCACGACCGCTCGGGCGCGTGTTCGACTCGGTCACTCGGACCCGGTCGGGACCGGGGGGGCGCGGCGGGGCGGCCGGGCTACTCCCGCTCGACCGCCTCGAAGAGCTTCGCCATCGTGACCGCGAGTGCCGCGGCCACCTTCTCGATGTTCACCAGGCTCAGGTTGCGGGTGCCCCGCTCCACGTCGCTCAGGTAGGTGCGGTGGATGCCGGCCTTGTCGGCCAGGTCCTCCTGGGTCAGCCCCAGCTCCTCGCGCCGGAACTTCACCGCGGTCCCGAACCGCTCGCGCACGTCGGGCCTTGCTCGCCGCTTCCCCATTGCGGCGATCGTGGCGATCTGTAGCCTATAAGTGTATCGACGATGAGTGACATTCCGGCCCAACCCGGTGCCCACCGATGCCCGACCCCGTGCCGCCCGCGGACCCGTTCTGGCTCCTGACCGGCGACGTGCCGACCGGCCCGTTCACCGTCGGCCAGGTCCACGCGCGGATCGCCGCCGGCGATGCCACGTGGCAGACGCCGGCGTGCCCGGTCGGAGGGAGCACCTGGCTCCCGGTGGTGCGGACCCCGGGACTCGGCCCGGTGGCTCCCGGGGCAACTGCGCCCGCCGGTGTACCGGCGGAACGCGCCGCCCCGGGGCCGCTGCCGCCCCACCCGTCCTCTGCCGGTCCGCCGGCACCGCTCGCGCCGAGTCCGCCGGTGCCGCCCCCGGCTGCGCCCGCGGCCCCGCCCGCACCCGCCGCCGCGAAGTACGAACTCGTCGGTGCCGCCGTCGTGCTGCTCCTGATCGCGGGGGGCGTGTACGGGGCGTCCTGGGTCTGGGCGCAGATCCGCCCGGCGACCGCCACGGAGGTGTGCAAGAAGCTGGACGACGCGAAGACCG
The DNA here is from genome assembly GCF_051859125.1 of Gemmata sp. Lineage (NCBI taxonomy): Bacteria > Pseudomonadati > Planctomycetota > Planctomycetia > Gemmatales > Gemmataceae > Gemmata > Gemmata sp. The sequence goes on along the minus strand of NZ_JBHYGG010000240.1, from coordinate 49,895 downwards.
CGGCCGAGGCGAAGAAGTACGCGACCCCCCGGATGCACCCGCTCCTCGACGCCCTGTTCGCCGACAAGAGCGCCCTCGACCCGAACGACGCGTCCGAGTGGACCCAGGAGGTCGACGGGCCGCGGCCCGACACCAAGTTGGTCGGGTTCAAGGGCACGACGTTCGTCCCGGAGGCCGGGCGGCGGGTCCGCGTCGAGGGCCACTTCGTCGTGGTGAAGTCCGACGGGTGGAAGGCGGACGACGCGGTGCTCACCGGGGTCGAGGGCGCGTCGCTGCCCGGCCCGGTGTCCCTGGTGGACGAGCACCGGGCCGCGCTCGCGCGGCCCCAAGCGCCCGCCCCGGGCGCGGCCCCGACGGACCGGTCGTACCGCCAGCACCCGCCCGGTCCGTCGGCCCGGCCCCCGCAGCCGGTCACCCGGGTCAAGACGAAGTGGGAGGACATGTTCGACCGGCTGAGGGACGCGGTGGGCTGGGGCGGGATCGTTGTGCTCGGCATCCTGTTCGCCGCGGGGGCGGCCGTTCGGGAGTCATGGCGGAACAGGTCCTCGACGACCCCGTAAGCGCCGGCCGCGTCGTGTCGTCGGGCGGTCCGCACGCGGGTTCGCGAGGGGCGGCTCGCCGGCGAGTGCGGCACACACACTCACAACCATTCCGTTCGGGTTCCCCATGTACCCCTTGCTCGCCTTCGCCGGAGCGTACGGCCCGAACATCGCCTCCTGGCTGCTCGCGCACAGCGGCGAACTCGGGGACGCCGCGGCACGGATCGCCCGACCCGTGATGGCCGCGATCACCGATCCGAGTTCGTCCCTCGACCGCATCGGGTCGGCGCTCGTGGCCCAGAACGCCGACCGACAGGAGGTGATCGGGTTGCTCCACCAGCACACCACGCAGCTCGACGGGATCTCGGCCGCGGTCGTCGGCGTCGGACAAGCAGTCGGGCACGTCGGGCAGGCGGTCGGTGTCCTCACGTCGCTGACGATGGTCGGGTTGGGGGTCGCGGCCCTGTCGCAGGCGCACATCGCGTTTCAGTTCGCCCGGCTCACCGAGCGGCTGAAGCGCCTGGAGGCCGAGGTGCAGGAGATCAAGGAGACGATGCACGCCGGGTTCCGCGGGGAGATGAGTGCGGGCCTCATCAAGCTGAAATCGGCCCTCGACGCCCAGGCGGCCGCCCCCGACCGGGCCGACGCGCTGTTCCGCCAGGCGATCAACAACCTGACGGACAGCATGGCCAAGTACGTCGAACTGCTCCGCGGCGGCCTCGGCTCACGCAACCCGCACACGGAGTGGGTGCTGGCGCGCCACTTGACCGTATCGACCCTCGGCCAGGCCGCGGCCCACACGCGGCTCGGGGAGCCCGGTTCGGCCGTGCAAGCACTCCGGTTCGGCCTCCCGTCCATCCGCGAGCACACCAGGGCCGTCTTCCGCCGCACCGTGGGCGAGAAGCCGGGTACGTTCCTCATGCCGGCCCTGTCGGGGCACGGGATCACCCTCGACGTGCTGGCCGAACTGTGCCGACAGGCCGGGCACGCCGGGGTGCTGGAGAAGTCGACCCGGGTCACGGCGAGCGACGTGTTCGAGTCGCTGCGGGACCGCCTGCTCGACGTCACGGACCCGTGGTTCTTCAAGACGAGCAAGGTGGAGCGGCTGCGGGCCGAGTTCGCCGAGGCGTCGGCCGCGGTCGAAGAAGTGAACCGGATCGAGGGGCTGGCGCTGACGATCGAGCAGTGCGAGCGAACGGGGCACGACCACACGAGCGTGGTCGAACTGATCCTCCGGGCGATCGAGGCGTGTCGGCCCGACGAGGGGGCGTGCTTCGCGGTGTTCCCACCGCTGGATTGAGCGGGGGCTCGCGAGCCGGATCGGGCCCCCGCGCCCCGATAGGTAAAAGAGAGACTCGCCGAGTCCCGCCGGTGCGAGGCGAACGGGCACAACCGGGCCGCACCTTCTCCATTTGGGGAAGGTGCGGCGGGATTCGGACCAGGTCACACCGCCGGTTCAACGGCTCAGGGACACGCGGGCCACGTTCAACTCGGGCTCGGCCCGCACGACGGCGCGGACGGCCCGCCGCAACTGACTCATGAACTTGTCGCCGACCAGCACTTCACGAACCACGTTGGCCGCGCCCTCGGGCAGGTCGCCGGGGACGCGGACGGTGACGTGGATCTCGTCGAGTAGAACGGTCTTGTGCTTCGCCATCGGGTTCCCTCCGGCGGCTGGGGTTCGGAAGGCCGCCTCACCACACCAGGAGCCAGATCACGACGCTGGCGATGAAGTACGCCATTTCAACGACCACGGGGGATGGAGGGGCCGGAACGGGCCAGAGTCAGACGACGCTGAGCACGCCCAGGACGACGAGCCGGGTGACGACCGACCACCCGGCCAGGTACGCGAACAGGAGCGCGGTCCGGCCGCCCGAGAGGGACAGGCCGTCGTACACCGCCACGCCCCACGCGACCAGCGCCGCGACGTAGCCGAACGGGAACGGGACGAAGCTGGTCACCGTGACCGCGGCGACGGCCCACCCGGACGCGGTCGGGTAGTTCGGGTCGGCGGTCAGGTCGGCCGGGTCGCCGACCGTGGCCCCGTAGCACGCCACGGAGACGGCCCAGGTCGCCCAGGCCAGGAACGCGAAGATCACGAGCGCAACGAGGAGGACCACGGTCCCCTCCAGGTTCGGGGTGCGGGCAGAAGGAGGAAGAGCGGCGGGCGGGGCGGGGGAGCGGCGGCGCGGAACGGGGGAACCGCACGGGCTGGGGCACCCGCTCGGGGCGGGCACCGGGACCGGCCGGCTTCCCCTTCCGCGCCAACACGCGACCCCGCCCCGCCCGCCGCCGGGGGTCAGCGCAGCAGGCCGACCCGCCGGGCCGCCCGCCGGAGCCACGCCCCGGCCCGGACGCACGCGGTCGTGGCCGCGGCCGCGGCCCCGGCCCCGGCGACGGCCGCGGACACCGCCTCGGGCACCTGGGAGCACACCAGCGCCACCACGAGCCCGACACCGAGGGCGGCCCCCACGGCCCGGCGGACCGGGAGCGGCTCCCCGGCCGCGGCCCCCAGCGCCGCGACCGCGGTGGTGACCGCCGCGACCTTCGCCGCGACCGCCGTCTGGACCGTGGTGGCCGCCGCGACGGCGGCGGCCCGGGCCGAGGCGACCTTGGCCGTGATGCGGCCCCACAGGCCCGGCTTCTTGGGGTGAGCCGGTGCGTCGGTTGCTCTGGGCACGGGAGCGGGCACGGGCGGGGCCGCGTGGGGCACGAGCAGCGCCCGGAGTTCGGGATTGGTCATGATCTCGATGATGGCGTCCTTCACCGCCAGGCGGGTGCCCTCGCGGGCCGCGTCGGCGACGGCCCCGTTGAGGCCCTCGGCCAGGGCGTCGATGATCGAGTCGAGGCGGTCCAGTTGGTCGGCCAGTTGCTTGCGCGGCGGCCTGCCGTTCACGGTTGCGGTCGCGGTCACGGGGGTGTCCTCCGTTGGGGGTGGTGGGTTCGGTTCGGGTGAGTGCGGATCGGGGAGCGGCCGCTCCCGCTTCCCGGTGCGTGTGACGGCGGCCGGCACAGGGCACCGGGAGCGGCCGCGGAACGAGCGGGGAAGAAGGAGCGGCGGGTACGGTTCAGGAACGGTTCAGGAACAGGTCAGGACGGGCCGGTGCGGGCGAGGGCGGTCTCGGCGGCGAGGACGTCGGCGGCCGCGGCCAGGACCGCGAGGGCGGCCCGGGCGACGGGGCCGCCGGCCAGCCCCAGGCCCGCGGCCAGCACCCCGAGTCCGACGGCCGCGGGCACGGTCCCGTGCCGCGCGAGCCACCACCGGCCCACGTTCACCCCGACGGCGACCGCCGCGGCGGCCGGCACGGTGGGCACGGGGTCGTCCTCCTCGGGTTCGCCGCGGGCGGACCGGGCCGGGGCGCGGGGGCGGTCGTCCGCGTCGGGGTCGTCCCACGCGTCCCGGGGGTCGCCCCACGCGTCGAACTCGCGGTCGGCGTCCGCGTCGCCCCTCCGCACCGTCGACCGGGCCGCGGGGGCACGCGCCGCGCCCGCCCGCGGCGGGGCGACCAGGCGGTCCACGAGGGCCGCGGCCAGTACGTCGCGGACCGCGGTGCCGACCGCGTGGGCCAGTTCGGTCGCCAGCGCGGTCCGCACCTTGACCTTCAGGTCGCCGAGCGCGTCGGCGAGCCGGTGGCAGCGGGTGGTGACGATGGCCCTCACGGCGCGCCCCCCAGGTGGAGTTGCTTCAGGTTGGTCATCAGCGCGGACAGCACCTTCTTCTCCCTCTTCCCCTGGCGCAGGGCCGACACGAGCCGGGCCGCGAGGCCCGCGGCCCCGGCCAGGGCGGCCCGCAGGTCCTCGGCCAGGTCCAGGGGCTCGGGCGGGTCGCCCCGCGGCGGGGCGGGGCCGGTGGGTTCGGCCTTCACGGGCGGGCTCCTTTCGGATCGGGTGGGAAGGGTCGGGGACTCGGAAGCAGTCGTAGTGGGCGGGGCGAGCAGTGCGGGGTCGAGCGGGGCCGCGAGCAGGGTGCGGTCGCCGCCCGCGAAGACGACGGGCCGGTCGGGGCTGAAGAGGGCGGTGCGGCACCCGAGGGCCAGGGCTCGGACCAGCACCCGGCGGTCGAGGGCGACCCGGACCGGGGCACCGGAGTGGGTCGAGCGCTCCAGCACCACCTCCCGCGTCTCCCCGGCCTGCTCGCCCTCTCTGGCCCACCCGCGAACGCGCACGCCCCGATCGGCGTCGAGGGTCACGGGCCGCACGTCCCGGTCCCCGCCGGGCAGTCCGGGCAGGACCGGTAGCAGCGCGGCCGCGTCGGCCGGGTCGATGCGGACCGTGGCGGCCGCGTCCCGCGGCACCACCCCGGCGACGTCGGGGTACCTCGCCCCCGCGTCGGTCGGGAGCCACACCGCCCACGGCCCGGCCGCGACGACCAGGTGCGCCGCGGTCCGCGCGAGCGTGACAGTTGTGGGGCCGGCCAGCGGCTTGGCCCCGAACACGGGCAGGGCCGGGACCAGCACGTCGTCGGCGAACGGGAGCGTGAACCCGCCCCAGAGCAGGGCCACCTTGCCGTCGGTCCCGACGACGCGGCCGTGCCGCCCCTGGAGTTGCACCCGGGACAGCGCGAACCGGCCGCTCTCCCTCGCGGCCGCCCGCCCGCACGCGTGCAGCGCGGCGAGCACGTCCGGAGCCACGGCCGCCGCCGCGGGCGGGGCGGGAACCTCGTGCTGCCGGCCCGGCAGGACCAGGTCCACGGGGAGGGTCCGCGGCCCGGTTCCGCAGGTCCACCGCACCACGCCGGTCAGTTTTGTGCCGCGGTCCATGGAGACGGCCCCGTCGGCATTGCCCTCGGCCCCGGCGAGCACCGCCGCCGGCACGACCACCACGTCGTCGGGCTCGTCCGGGGCCGGGGTAGCGTGGGTCAGGGTGACGCCGGCGGCCGTGGTCGCGGCCAGCGTGCGGACGCCGGCCCGGACCCGGACCACGACGGGCGGGGCCGGCCCCCGGGGGCGGCCCGCGACGCACCGCCCGAACAGAACGCGGAAGTCCCGTGCGTCCGCACGGGTGAACAGGATCATGCCTCCTCCTGGGGGTGGCAACATCGGTCTCATACCAAGTCTGGCTGATCCGTAACCATCAGGCGGCGACGGCCCAGTGGAACCCGACGGCTCCCCCGACAACCGTCGGGTGGTCGGTGAGCCACTGGCACCGTGCGGTCAGCACCTCGGTCAGCTTCGGTAGCGTGTCGAACACCCGGTTGGCCGAACCCTCCCGGATCAGCGGCCAGAGGTGCTCGGCCGGCTGCAACTCGGGCGTGCAACTCGGCTGGCGGTGCAGCACCACGTTGGGCGGCACCTTTAACCCCTTGGCCGTGTGGCCGCCCGAACCGTCCAGAATCACGACCAGCAACTTCCGGCCCTCCGGGTCGGCCCACCCGGCGAAGTCCGCCAGCGCCTGCCCCATGCACTCGGCGTTGGCCTTCGCAAGGACCAGGAACCGGCTCCGCCCGCTCCTGGGGTGGGCGAGCCCGTACACGAACACCGACTCGAACTTGTGCCGCCCGTTGCTCGTCGGTCGCGTCCCCTTCAACGCCCACACCCGCCGGACGATCGGCTTGAGCCCGAGCCGCGCCTCGTCCTCGCACCACAGTTCGACCTCCCGGCTGGGGTGCTTCTGACGCAAGTCGGCCAGCCGCGCTCGCAGGCCGTCAAAGCCACACCCGCTGCTGCTCGGCGGAGGCCGCCTCGGGGTGCCGGGGGCGCGGGACGACCAGCCGGAACCCCAGATCCTTGAGCCACTGCCACCCGGTCTGGGGCCACACCTCCACCCCGAACCGGTCCTTCACGAAGGTCGCGACCTTCGGCCCGCTCCACAGCCCGCCGTCGGGCGGCTCGGCCTGGAGTGCCGCGAACAGCTCGGCCCGTTGCTCGGGCGTCAGCTTGGGGTCGGTCCCGTTGCCCCGACGCCCGTCGGGGAGGGCGTCGGGGCCGTGTGCGTTGTACCGCTTGAGGATGGCCCGCCCCCACGCCGGTGTGAACCCAACCACCTTCGCCGCTTTGGTGGCCGAGAGCGGGTGGTCGGGCCGGGTGACCAGCCACAGCACGTGCCACCGGCTCTTCTCGGCCGCGTCGGTGCAGGTGCGGTAGCGGCGGTCGATCTCCTCGGGCGTCAGGTGCTCAACGACAGGTAGTCGCTTCATGGTGTACCCTCCCACCGTTGGAGAGGGTTACGCATCAGCCGGATTCGGTATCAGTCGATCCGCCACCCGCGGTCGAACAACTCCTCGGCCGAGTCGTAGGCCTCGCGGGGCAGGTCCAGCAGCGCGGCGACCGTGGGCGGCAGGGCGAACAGGTTGGTCCTGAACACGCACGCGGAGAACCCGGTGGCCCCGCACACGGCCCACGCGTCGAACACGACGCCCAGTTCCTCGGCCCCGGCGGCGCGGCGCACCACCGGGAGGAACGGCCACGCGGGCCACAGGGCCGGGGTCGACACGAACAGCACGGTGCGGGTCCGGGCACCGGTCACGGCGGTGGGCATCTCGGGCTCCGGGGGATCTGGGGAGTGGGCCGGACCGCACGCTGCGGCCCGGCGGGGGACGTGACACCCGTCACGCGGTCGCGACGGGCTCGGCGAGCCGCGCGACCTTGAGCCGCAACTCGTCCCGGGCCGCGGCGAGTTCGCCGTCCAGCTTCGACTTCTCGTCGAGCAGGTACTCGGCGTAGCTCTGGACCTTGAACTGGGTGGCCCGGATCCTCTCGGCGGCCCGAATGAGCGTGTCCCCGCGGGTGTCCCCGCCGAACTGGGCCACGGCCCGGCGGTGCTCGTCGACCAGGGCCGCGAGCCCGGACGCCACCGCGTCCCGGACCGACCGGTCCCCCTCGGGGGTGCCCGCGGGGACCGGGAACCGGAGGATCTGGCCGTTGAGCCGCCCGAGCATGGCCTGCACCTGGCCCACGAACGCGGCGTGGCGGATCGGCGTGAAGTAGACCCCGCCCTGCGTGCGCACCGGGAACAGGTCCGCGTGCCGGTCGAACAGCTTCTGGATCACGCGGGTGACGTCGGCCCCGCTGCGGGCGTCGATGGCCCGGTCCAGTTCCTCCTGGGCCAGGGTCGCCAGGCCGGGCAGGTCGCAGGTGACCGTGCCGGTCCGCTTGTCCAGGGTGAGGAGCGTCTCCAGGGTGTACGCGAAGTGGTCCCCGTCCCGGCTCTCGGCCGTGAACTGGAACCTCACGCACGCCTCGTCCTCGGCCACCTGGCGGATGATCCGCTGGTCGCTGAGCTTCTTGCACGCCCGGGTGAACGCGTGCCGCGGGGCGAGTTTCGGGCCACGCCCTCGTCCAACGCGGCGTCGGCCAGGGCGGCCACCAGGGCCGCGTGGGTGACGCTCACCCCGGAACAGGTCCACGAGATCACCTCGCCGAGGAGCCGGGTGCCGGCGGCCACGGGGAACGGTCGGGGAGCGGTCGCGGTCGTCATGGAACGGGCCTCCGTGTGATGTGAGAGTGAAAACGAAGCGACCCGGCGGGCCGCCGGGTCGCGAGCGAACCGCAGTGGGCGGTGCTCAGAGCGAGAGGACGCGGCCGACCGCGTCGCCCGCGGGGTCGAGGGCGGTGACCCGGTGGACCTCGTCGCACACGCCCTCCAGGTCGCCCGGGGCGCTGCCGATCACCAGGGCCACGGCCCGCACCCGGGCCGCCGCCCGCCACTCCAAAAAATGGTTTTGGGTTTCTGGGGAAATGCGGCACTTCGCGTCGGTCAGGATCACCAGATCGGTCTCCCCCGGCGGGGCACCGATCTCCTTGTACATCCGGGGCAGTTCCTGGATCGGCACGTCGAGGTCCGAGCCGCCGCCGATGAACGCCGACAGCCAGTCACACAGGGCGGCCTCGTCCCACCGGCCCGGCGGCAATGCGAGGAGCCGCTCACCACTTCCCCCGGAGAACGCGATGAGCCCGGCCCACCGCCGCTGCTGTCGGGCCACCCACGCCAGCGCCAGGGCGAGGGCCTTGGCGGTGTGCGCCTTGGCCCCCTCCATCGACCCGCTCTCGTCGGTCACGACGAGGATCGGTCCCTTGCCCACGGGCTCGATCGCGTGATGCTCCCGGCACACGGCCTGGCGCTCCACGATGCGGCGCAGGGCGTCGAGTTCCAGGTCCGGGTCCGCGAGCCGGACCAGTTCCGCCGGGAGCAGCCGGCCGACGTCGCCGCCCGGCTCGACGCCCACCACGTCGTCCAGGCCGTGCGTGACCTTCCGCCGCTGCCGGCTCGCGGCGACCCGCCGGAACCGCCCCGCGAGTTCGCTGATCCGCCGGAGCGCCGGGTCGTTGCGGACCCGCTTGTAGAGTTCGGCGATGGCCCGCGGGTCGTTGCTGCCGGGCGAGCCCGGCCCCATCCCCAGGGCCGCGGCCGCGTCGCGGAGTTCCCCCACCTCCGTTCGGGCACCGGTCACGGCCCGGCCCGCGGCCCTTAGTGCCGCCATCTCGTCCGCGAGTCCGTCGCCGCTCTCACCGACGTCGCGCGCCCCGGCCCCCCGCTCGTGTTCCTCCTTTTTAAGCCTGGCGAACTGCTCGGCGAAGTGCCCCGCGGCGATCGCGGCGGCGGTGTCGTCGAGCCGGGTGGCCGAGTTGTCGGGCGAGTCGTTGGCCCTGGTACGCCGGAGTGTCGGGTTCCACGCCGAGCACCACGAGGCGGCGGGCGAGTTCAGGAAACCAGTTTCCCAAATTCAGGCCGAAACTCAACACGACCTGACCCACAGTACGAATCCGGGCGACAACCCTAACCCCGGAGGACCGTGCCTTGACCGACCTAACCGCCCTGGTCTCGCAGATTTCCGCCGCACACACCGAACTGACCCACGCCGTCCGCCACACGCTGACCCGTGCAAAGGCACTCGGGGAACTGCTGGACACGGCGAAGAAGTCGTTCAAGCGGCGGGGGCAGTTCAACGAGTGGGTGGAGGCGAACTTCCCTTTCGGCTCCCGCACGGCGACTAACTACATGGTGGTAGCTCGGGACTGGGACAAGTTCGAGGCCGACAACCTCGTGAACCTGACGCTGCCGGAGTTCCTGGCGAGCGTGCGGAACGGGAAGAAGACCGGCAAGAAGAACGACGAGGCCACGGGCAAGGACAAGGTGACCAGGAAGCCGAAGGCGGGCGGCCTGACGCTGAAGGCGGCCATCGTCCTGGAGGCGGCCGGGCGGCTGGGCGTTCAGGGCGACGTGTTGGCCCTGCTGGAGGAACTGGGGGTTCCGGTGGACAAGGTGGAGTTGATGGCGGCGTGAGAACGACCTTCACGATGCCCCGGAACACGACCTTCACGATGCCCTGCTGCGACTCGTGAAGTGAACGACCTTCACGATGCCCCGGCTGATCCACCGACGCCGGGGCCGTTCTCGCTACTGATTGGAGGTGTCGCCCTTCGCCCCTTGTTGTCCGACCGGAGGCGGAAGTTCCCGGGCGAGTGGGTGTCGTTCCACTCGATCTTCTTCCCGCAAGAGTCGCAGATGTACCAGTCGTTGTCCTTGCTCGGGTAGCGGGTAAAGGTCACGTCGTACTTCGCCTTGCAGTGCGGGCACTCGTAGCTTCCTTCGTGTGTACTGAACATGGTTCGGCCCTCTTGGTGTTATTCGAGTCCTTCACAGGCAGAAGACTTTCCGCACCCACGCATCGTTCTTGAACGGCCCGTGAACCGACTGGTAGCAGCCCTTCCCGTCGGGGATGGCCCGGTCAAGATCGGTCGTCACCCAAGTGACGTCGCACATCACCCGCTTCTCCACCACCTTCACGTCGGTGATGATCCCGAGGTGCAGTATCGTGATGCTCCCGTCCGGGTTCTTTCCGCCGGAGTTCCGTTTGATGGCGATGCGGTCGCCCACCTCCATCTGCTTCGCTCGCTTCTTCTGCGGCCCGCTCTGGAACCCGAGAATCCATATCCCCCGCTTCACCCACTTCTGGTCCTGGAAATCGACCCCGCCCCACGACGCCCCCACCACCCAGTAGTTGCTCACGGTCGCCCCCGTTGCTGAGACGTTCTGCCAGTCCCTTCATCTTACCCGGAGCGTCCGGAATTGAAATTGACCACGGGCAGAATGTTGGTAAGAATTCTGGTGTCCCGACCGATGGTTTAAAACGCGAGGGCATCCCGTGGGACGCAAGGCCAAGTACCAGTTCACGATTCAGGGCGGGAAGATCGTCGGGTACAACTTCAAGGCGAACAAAGGGCACTTCACGGCGGTGTTCAAGCACCCCACGGAGGACGAGAAGTACGTCCAGCACAGCACCGGCGTGGAGGTTCCGAAGGGGTGGCAGCCGTGGAAGGACGTTCCCGCCGACATTCACACGGAGGTGGCGAAGGCGGTGGTGAAGTGGTACTCGCCCACGCTGCCCCCGGACCCGAAGACGGCGACGTGGGAAGCGGCGATGAAAGACCTGGAGGAGCACGAGCACCTTCGGCCCCGGGCGTGGGAGGTGTACGTCAGCATCTTGAACGTCTTCCGGGCGACGATTCCGGGCAGCACGGGGCCGGGCGACGTGACGCTGGAGACCGCCAAGCAGTTCAAGAAGCTGTACTCCACTACGCCGTTCAAACGCTCCACGAAGGACGACGCCAAGGGGTACAAGCGGTCCCCGAAGACCGTCGAGAACTCGCTCCGCAGGCTCAGCGGCTTGTGGGAGAAGCTGACCCCGAAGTACGTCTCTTCGAACCCGTGGGAACTGATCGACCGGCCGACCGTCCCGGACATGCAGCCAGTCGTACCCACCGAGGACGACGTGGACAACTTCTTCAAGTGGCTCGACGCCCGGTACCCCGAGTGGAACCTGCCCCGGCTCTTCGTGGAGGTGAAGGCCCTGTCTGGGTGTCGGTTGAACGACCTCTGCCAGATCAAGAGCGACCAGCTTGACCCGACCGCCCACACGCTGACGATCCGCCCGGACCAGGACAAGACCCACAGGGAACGCACGATCCCGCTCCCGGCCGACCTGTCCGCCAAGCTGAACGAGGTGAAGGGCGAAACGTACCTCTGGGAACGGTACCTGGAGGACTCGAAGAAGTGGCGGCCCGGGACCAGGAGCAAGTTCCGGGAGCAGTTCGAGCCGAAGCTCATGTACCACGGGATGCAGAACATCTTCCGGGAGTACGCCGAGCAGGGGGGTAAGCTCCGCTCTCACGGTCTCCGGAAGCGGGCAATCACGCTGATGACGCTGGCGACCCAGAACGTGGACCAGACGGCGGCGGCCATCGGCGTTTCGGCCCAGACCGCCCGGAAGCACTACCTGGAAGCGAAGCGGGCGTTCGACGGGGCGGAACTTCTCAAGAAAATGGCGGACGTACTGCGGCCGAAGGGGGGCTGAAGGTACAGGTACCAACGAACCGGGCACCAGAGAGGTACAATCCCTTCTAGTGCCCGAGGTACAAACCGGTGGTATTTCTGGTGCCTTTCTAGTGCCCTTCAGCCCTCACTTCTTCGCAAACCCTTGTGTTTCTAGTACACCCAAGAGGAGTCGAACCTCTAACCTTCGGTTCCGTAGACCGATGCTCTATCCAGTTGAGCTATGGGTGCGTTGCCGGTGATACCACCGCGACAGGGGGAATTCTAGTTGGTCCCGGCTGCGATTCAACCGCAGCCTGCACATTTCGCGGTAGACTCGACGGCGCGCTCGCGTTTGAGTGAGTGTAGGGGCCGCGGGTCCGGGCGGCACCCGGTTGGCACCAGTTCGCGCCCGTGTCCGTAAAATTACCGCCCCGCCGGCCCCGGCCGGAGCGCCCGACGTCCGAACCACCCGAGTGGCGGCGACCCATGAGCATGACCGACACCGAACCGGAACTTCCCCGGTACAGCCCAATGCCGCCCGCCAACCCGCCCCAGCCGTTCGTCGTTCGCAGCCACGGTGACTCCGACCCCGGGCGGGTCCGCGCGTCGAACGAGGACCACTTCGTCATCATGGAGTTGGCCCGGACCATGTACGTCCACGGGACCAACATCCACCAGGCCAAGGCCCAGTACAGCCACCACCGGGGGCACATCTTCATCGTCGCCGACGGCATGGGCGGGCACCGGGCCGGCGAGGTCGCCAGCGCCCTCACCGTCATGACCATCGAGGGGTTCCTCCTCAACACCCTCAACCGGTTCACCAACCTGCAGGCGACCGAAGAGCACGTCGTGATGCAGGAGTTCCAGTCGGCCGTGTTCCAGGCCGACGCCAAGATCTTCGAGGAGGCCGCCCGGCACCCCGAGTTGCTCGGCATGGGGACCACCCTTACGATGGCCCTCGCCGTCGAGTGGCAACTGTTCGTCGCGCACGCCGGCGACAGCCGCGCGTACCTGTTCTCGAAGGACCGGCTCCAGCAACTCACCCACGACCACACCCTCGTGGCCGAGATGGTCCGCGACGGCAAGCTGTCCGCCACCGAGGCGACGCACCACCCGTCCCGGCACGTCGTCACGAACGTCCTCGGCGGCGCGGAGCCCGGGGTCCGCGTCGAGATGCACCGCCTCGCCCTCGAACCCGACGACCTGCTCATCATGTGCTCCGACGGCCTCACCGAGATGGTCCCCGACGAGCGGATCGCCGCGGTCATCCGCGAGGAGCGCGAGCCGCACAAGGTGTGCGAGCGGCTCGTCGCCGAGGCCAACGAGAACGGCGGCCGCGACAACGTCACCGTCGTCGTCGCCACCTTCCACACGTCCTGACGTTCGCTACGCAGTCGCCACGCTCCCGTCGGGGCCGAACCGAACCCGCCCCGGCTTCCACCGCAGCGGTCCCCGCACCTCCCCCGCGGCGGCCGCCAGCAGTGCTTCTCCCAGGTTGAAGTCCGCCAGTTCCCGCAGCCCCACGTACGACGTCGTGAGCCGGGGGTTGATCTCGATGGCGAAGTCGCGCGAGCCGTCGGCCGCGTCGCCGAGCACCAGATCGACGCCGACGTACCCCAGCAACCCCGGCACGCAACTCACCGCCCGCTGAGCGAGGCGCGTCGCGCGTTCCGCCAGATCGGCGGGGACCGGCACCTCGCCGCCGAGGTACCGGAACCGGTCGTCGGCCGAGAGGAGTTGGAACGCCGGGAGGAGCTGCACGGTCCCCGCGGGGCCGCACAGGAACGCGACGCTCGCCGCCCGCCCCGGCACGAACTCTTGAAGAATCATCGGGCCGGCGTACGCTTCCGCCGCGAGCTTCGCTTTTGCGCTGGCGAGGGCGAAGTGCGAGTCGAGCCGGAACGTGGAGGTCGAACCGGCCCCGTCGCGGGGCTTCCACACCACGGGGAACGGCTCGCACCGCGTCGGCTCGCGGTCGGTGGTCGCGGGCGTCCGCACGCCGCGGTCGCGCCAGTGGGCCGCGAGCGCGAGCTTGTCCGAGCAGAGTTGGATCGCGGAGAGCGACGGGCCGAGCAAGCGGCCGCCGTGCTCCACCACGCGCCGCGCGAGCCGCAGGAGTTCGCCGCCGCACTCGGGGGCGATCACGAGCGACCAGTCCGACGCACCGACCGCGTCCGCGAACTGCCGCGGCTCGGTCGGTGCCGCATCGGGGAGGAACCACACCTCGACGCCCGGCACGCGGCCGAGGTCGGCGACCACGGCGTCGCGCATGGCGCGGCCCTCGCGGAACATGCCGTGCCCGGGCGACGCCGGGTCGCGGCCGGCGCCGGTCGCGGTCAGGGACTCGTAGACGAACACGCGCATCGTCGGCTCCAGAACGACCCGGCGGGGCACCTCGGGCGGTGGTATCAATTAGATGAGGTCGGCCGGCCGATCGCCGCCGCGGAATGCCGCTCGGTGGTCACGCGAGTCCCGTCCCGATCCGATGACGTTGGGCGGCGGTCCGTCAGTCGAAACTTTGTGCGTGTGGGGCGGGAAATGGATCAGAGGGCGCGCCGGGGCATGTGGATGGTCGTGGCCGTGATTGCGGCGACCGCCGTGACCGAGTTGGTCATCACCGCGGTGAAGCTAGAACGGGGCCGGTTCAAAGGGTCGGACGTGTCGCGGTTCCTCTTCACGGCGTGGCTGTTCACGTCGGTCTGGTCCGGTCGCGCGTGGGCTCGGTGGCTCCTGGTTGGGCTGTCCCTCCTGACCGCCGCGCTGTCGTTGGTGGCCGTGGCCCTCATCGCCACCGGGAGGCTGGCGACCGGAACCCCAACGTTCGCGAGCCTGCTATTCCTGGGCCTCGGCGCACTGACGGGTGCCATGGGGCTCGCGCTCGCGTCCAGGTGGGTTGGTGCGTTCCAGGCGGCTCAGCGCCGAACGGTCGCGGACGACACCTGCGAGGCTGCTGCCCTTGTGAAACCGTTCCGGTCCCCGGAGAATACCCGCCTGTGACGGACCGGGTGGCCGCACTCGTGGGGCGCTCATGCGAATCGTGTTGGTCGGCCCGCCGGGCAGCGGGAAGGGCACCCAGGCCGAGCGGCTCGTCGCCGCGTTCGGGCTCGCGTACATCGGCACCGGGGTCATGCTCCGCGACGCCATCGCCCGCGGCACCGACGCCGGCCGCCTCATCGAGCCGCTACTCAAGCAGGGCCGGTACGCGCCGGACCCACTCGTGAACGAGGCCGTCGCCGAGTTGTTCCGCGGCCCGGGGAGGCCGGCGTGCTTCGTCACCGACGGCTACCCGCGGACGTACTCGCAGGCGGTCGCGTTCGACGCGCTCCTCAAGCAGCAGTACCTGTCCCTCGACGCGGTCGTGAACCTCGTGGTGCCCGACGACGAGGTCGTGCGGCGCATCAGCGGGCGGCGGTGCTGCCCGAACCCGGCGTGCGGTGCGTGCTTCCACCTGGCGTTCCGGCCCCCTCAGGTCGCGGACCGGTGCGACCGGTGCGGCGGACCCCTGGTCACCCGCGACGACGACCGCGAGGACACGGTCCGCCGCCGGCTCGCGGTGTACCACGAAAACACCGGCGGGCTCCTGGCCCACTACCGCAAGCAGAAGCTCGTGCGCGACGTCGACGCGACCGCGGCGGCCGACGCGGTGTTCGAGGGCGTCATCGCGGCCATCAGCTGTCGCGCGGCGTAGGGCGGCGCGCACCGCGAGTGGGATCGGGCGAACCCTGAGCGCCAGCGAGGGGGTAGACGCCACCCCCTCGCTGGCACTCAGGGTTCGCCAAAATCCACCGGGATCGCCCTCGGCCGACTTCGCTCCCCTCACTGCACCTTCACGTTCGTATAATTCCGCAATCCGAGTCCCACTCCGCGAAGTTACCGATGCTCCGAGCGAACAACAACCGCCCTCCCGAACTGAAGTCGGCCCGCGAACTCCTCATGATGCGCGAGTCGGGCAAGCTCGTCGCCCGCGCCCTCCGCATCTGCCGCGACATGGCCAGGCCCGGCGTCAAGACCATCGAGATCGACCAGGCCGTCGAGGCGTTCTACACGAAGCACAACGCGGTGCCGCTGTTCAAGGGGTACCCCGGCAAGACGCCGTTCCCGGCCGTCACCTGCCTGAGCGTCAACGAGCAGGTCGTCCACGGCGTCCCCGGGCAGCGGGTGCTGAAGGAGGGGGACCTGCTGAAGGTCGACACCGCGTGCCGGCTCGACGGCTGGTGCGCCGACCGGGCGATCACCCTTCCCATTGGCACCGTGTCGCCCGAGAAGGCCCGGCTGCTCCGCGTCGGCCAGGAGACGCTGCAAATCGCCATCGACCTGCTCCCGAAGCGGCGGTGGTGGAGCGAGGTCGCCAGTGCGATGCAGCGGCACGTCGAGTCGGCCGGGTTCAGTGTCGTCACCGCCTACGTCGGCCACGGCATCGGCCGCACGATGCACGAGAACCCGCAGGTGCCGAACTACGTGGACCGCGAGACGCGCAAGACCGACTTTCGCCTCGAACCCGGTCTGACGCTGGCGATCGAGCCGATGGTGAACATGCGCCGCGCGGAGGTGGACACGCTCGGCGACAACTGGACCGTCGTGACCCGCGACCGGATGCCGAGCGTCCACGTTGAGCACACGCTGGCCCTCACGGCGCAGGGCGTGCAGATCATCACCGCCGACGAGGGCGCGTTCGACGACGAACCCGCCGAGCAAAAGGCGTGAAGACGAAGAGTGTTGATCCGCAGATTACGCAGATGGACGCAGATTGAAAGACGAGGAGTGTTGATCCACAGAGGACACAGATTTTCAGACAGCAAACCCAGCAGAGAAGTTCGAGATGAGATTCCGAACCGCGGTGCGCCGCTCTGCCCTCTGACTTCTGATATCTGTCTTGAAATCTGTGTCCTCTGTGAATCGATCTCTTTTTGTCGTGGTCACCACGCGGCCTTGTAGATGTCGAGGATCTCGCCCTCGTTCTGCGGCATTCTCGGGTTCACCCGCATCAACCGCTTGATCGCGAACGCCTTCGCCGCGAACCCCGGCAGCATTTCTTCCGTCACGCCCAGGTCGCGGAGCCGCGTCGGGATGCCGATGTCCTCGCGGAGTTGCTCGACCTCGCGGATCGCGCCATCAGCCAGTTCGGCCAGGCCGTTCCCCTGGATCTTGCCGAGGAACACGCCGATCTGTGCGGTTTGGTCGATGCGCTTGGGCACGTTGAACCGCATCACGAACGGCAGCAGCAGCCCGTTGCCGGCCCCGTGCGAGACGTGGACCGCTCCGCCCACGGGGTACTCCATCGCGTGGACCAGCGCCACGCCCGCGTTCGAGAACGCCAGCCCGCCGAGCGTCGCGGCCAGCGCCATGCCGTCGCGGGCTTCCAGGTCGCTGCCGTCCTTCACCGCCCGCCGCAGGAACCGCCCGACGAGCCGGATCGCTTCCGCGGCCATCATGTCGGCCATCGGGTTCCTGCCCTGGTACACGCTCCTCTCGCCGCTCGGCAGCGGGAAGGCGTCGTTGTCCACGGCGCAGAACGCTTCGATGGCGTGCGTCAGCGCGTCGATGCCCGAGTCGGCGGTCACCTTCGGGGGGCACGTCACGGTGAACAGCGGGTCGACGATCGCGAAGTTCGGCCGCAGGAACGGGCTGAGGCACGACACCTTGATGTGGTTCGCGGTGTCGGTGAACACCGCCGCCGGCGACACCTCCGAGCCGGTGCCGGCCGTCGTCGGGATGCAGATGAGCGGAACGACCGGGCCGGGGACGCGGCAGTCGCCGGGGTAGTCGAGCGGGTCGCCGCCGTGCGCGAGGATCATCGCGACCAGCTTGGCCGTGTCGATGTTGCTGCCGCCGCCGAGGCCGATCACGACGTCCGGCTTGCACGCCCGCGCCGCCGCCACGCACTCGCGGACCAGCTCGACGCCCGGCTCGGGCGTGACGCTGTCGAACGCCTCGAACGCCACCCCCGCGGCCGCGAGCGGCTCCGTCGTCTGCGCGAGCAGCCCGGCCCGAACCAGAATCGCGTCGGTGACGATGAACGCCCGCTTCGCCTTCAAGCGATCGCACGCATCAGCGAGGTGGTGCCGCACGGCGTGCCGGCCGAAGAACAGCGTGCCCGCGGAGGAGAAGGACCAGGTGCGCATCGGGGGGCCGGGGTCGGGATTCGGGAGCCAGAAAGACGGCAGCGGTATCGCTGTGGGGCAGTATAATCGGCCCGTGGCAGCGAGGCACTTGCGGTTTGTGTCTTCCCCGGACTCCCGTTTCCAGGCACCCGACTCCTTATGAGAATCGGCATCCTCACCATCTCCGACCGGGCCAGCCGCGGCGAGTACGCGGACAAGGGCGGCCCCGCCATTGTCGAGTTCCTCCGCGAGGCTCTGAGCTGCGACTGGCAGCCGCACGCGCTCATCATCCCCGACGAGCAGGACCAGATCGAGGCGACGCTGAAGGCGCTGTGCGACGACGAAGGGTGCTGTCTGGTGGTGACCACCGGCGGCACCGGCCCGGCGAAGCGCGACGTCACGCCAGAGGCGACCGTCGCGGTGTGCGAGAAGGTGCTCCCGGGGTTCGGCGAACTGATGCGGAGCGTGTCGCTGAAGTCGGTGCCGACCGCGATCCTCTCGCGGCAGACGGCCGGCGTCCGCGGCTCGTCGCTGATCGTGAACCTCCCCGGCAAGCCGGCGGCGATCCGCGAGTGCCTGCTCGCGGTGCTCCCCGCGATCCCGTACTGCGTCGACCTGATCGGCGGGCCGTACCTCACCACCAACGACGCCGTCGTGAAGGCGTTCCGGCCGAAGGCTTCCTGACCACGGCGCGCCTGCAACAAGGGAGTGCGACATGCGATTGTCAGTTGCGTTGCTGTTGGCGTTCGTGCCGTCCGTTGCGCTCGC
The DNA here is from genome assembly GCF_051859125.1 of Gemmata sp. Classification (NCBI taxonomy): domain Bacteria; kingdom Pseudomonadati; phylum Planctomycetota; class Planctomycetia; order Gemmatales; family Gemmataceae; genus Gemmata; species Gemmata sp. The sequence goes on along the minus strand of NZ_JBHYGG010000240.1, from coordinate 31,234 downwards.
ACAGACCCAGCAAGTCGACGACGCGGTCAAGGCGAAGCTCGCGACGGTGAAGTGGGTGTACGGACTCGAAGACCCGGTCGGCGGGTTCCACGTCGCGCCGCACGACCCGAAGAGCGACGCGGTTCGCAAGCCGAGCCTGCGGGCGACGAGCGCCGCGGTGCGGGCGCTCAAGTATTCCGGGGCCGAGGTGCCGAACGCCGAGCGGCACGCGGCGTTCGTGCTGAAGTGCTACGACCCGGCCACGGGCGGGTTCGCGGAGCCCGGCGGCAAGCCGGACGTGACGCTCACCAGCGTCGGCGTGATGGCGGCCGCCGAACTCGGCATCCCGCACGACAAGTACCCCAAGGCGCTGGAGTTCCTGAAGGCGAACGCGAAGACGTTCGAGGACGTGCGGATCGGCGCGGCCGCGGTCGAGGCGTGGGGCGTGAAGGACTGCCCGTTCGACCTCGCCGACTGGCAGGCGCTCGCCGCCGGGGACGTGAACCCGAAGCTCCCGGCCCCGAACAACGGCGGCGCGCGGTTCGTGGGCTCGTACACCGCGTTCATGCTCCGGCTCGGGCTCCAGAAGGGGAACGACTCGAAGCCCGCGGCGCTAGCCGCCGTGCTCGACCGCGGCCAGCTCCCCGACGGCGGGTGGAACAAGGAGGGCGAGAAGGCGTCGGACGTCGAGACGACGTACCGGGTCATGCGGGCGTACATGCTGCTGAACGTGAAGCCGAAGGACGCCGCCGCGGTGCGCACGTTCCTCGCGGCGCACCGCAACGCCGACGGCGGCTACGGCACCGTGCCGGGCGGCCCGTCGAACGTGGGCGGGACGTACTACGCGGTGACGATCTCGAAGTGGCTCGACGCGATGGGGAAGTGAACCCGCCGGCCCACCGGTCGCGACCGGTGGGCCGGCCGCACTCACGCCACGGGCGCGTTCTTGGCGACGCGGGCCTGGACGAACGAGTTGATGCACAGCGCCAGGAAGAACAGCGAGGCCAGCGTCATCATCCACCCGACGCGCACCGCGGCCTCGGCGATGTCGTTGTGCCGGAGCATCACCGGGACCAGACCGCCGAGCGTGCCGAGGAGCCCGGCCATCGCGCCGAGGTGCATCGCGTGCTTGCGGGCGTTCGGGGCGGCGATCGAGACGATCCCCACCAGGAGGATCACCGCGCCGATGGCCGCCGGGGCCAGGCTGGTCGGCGAGTGCGGGGCCGGGGCCTCGCGGACGACCTGCTCGTTGGCGTCCACGACGACCTGCCCATTGTTCATCACCTCTTTCCCCGAGCCGATCAGCTCGGGGGCCATGTAGGCGAACAGCCCGAGCGCGACCAGCGTGGTCCCGAACAGGACCGCCATCGTGGGCATCGTGGACGACGGGGACTCGACGGGTGCGGGAGAAGGCATGGACATGAAGTGGCTCCTTGGGGCGACACTGAGGTCGGACGCGGCCACTTGATTATTACGATGCTTCGGCCATAACCGCCAGCAGATGTTTCACGAGTTCGTCCGATCCGTGCAGTTCGACCGCCCAGGCGTCGGAAAACACGTCGAACAACTCCGCCCCGACCCGGAACCGCAGGAACCCCATCGGCAGCGGCACCTCCAGCTCGAACTCGTCCTCGGGGTACGCGCCGGCCCGTGCGAGCGCCTCAAGGAGCCGCCCCTGCGTCTCGTAGTCCTCGCGGGCACAGATCGCGGCACGCATGGGGCACCCGCTCCGCGGCGCAGCTAAAGGAGATCGCACTCCGCACTCCACATTCGAGTCACTCCCACTCGATGGTCGCGGGGGGCTTGCTGGAGATGTCGTACACGACGCGGTTGATGCCCTTCACCTTGTTGATGATGGCGGTGGCGACGCGGGCGAGGAGGTCTTCGGGGAGCCGGGACCAGTCGGCGGTCATGAAGTCGTCGGTCTGCACGCACCGCAGGCAGATCGCGTTCTCGTAGGTGCGGCCGTCGCCCATCACGCCCACCGACTGCACCGGGAGCAGCACGGCGAACGCCTGCGACGTCTTCTTGTACCAGTCCGACTTGTGAAGCTCTTCGAGGAAGATCGTGTCGGCCCGGCGGAGCGTCGCGAGCTTCGCCTCGGTCACCTCGCCCAGGCACCGCACCGCCAGCCCCGGCCCGGGGAACGGGTGCCGCCCCACCACCTTCTCGGGCAGCCCGAGGTCGAGCCCGATGCGGCGCACCTCGTCCTTGAACAGGTCGCGGAGCGGCTCGACGAGGTCGAACCCGAGTTCCGCCGGCAGCCCGCCCACGTTGTGGTGCAGCTTGATCGTCGCCGCCGGGCCGTCCAGCGACCCGCCGCTCTCGATCACGTCGGGGTAAAGCGTCCCCTGGGCGAGGAACTTCGCGTCGGCGATGCTCTTCGCCTCGTGCTTGAACACGTCGATGAACACCTTGCCGATGACCTTCCGCTTCGCCTGCGGGTCGGTGACACCGGCGAGTTCCGAGAGGAACCGGTCCTTCGCGTCGACCACGTGCAGGTCGGCCTTGAACCAGTCGCGGAACGTGTGCCGCACCACCTCGGTCTCGCCCTCGCGCATCAGGCCGTTGTCGACGTAGATGCACGCGACCTGCGGGCCGATGGCCTTGAGGAGCAGGGCGGCGCACACGCTCGAATCGACCCCGCCGGACAGCCCGCAGATCACCCGGTTCTTGCCGACCGTCGCGCGGATGCCCGCGACCGTGTCGTCGATGAACGCCTGCATCTTCCACTGGCCGGTGCAGCCGCACACGTCGCGGAGGAAGTTCGCGAGCACCTGCCCGCCGTGCGGCGTGTGCGCCACTTCGGGGTGGAACTGGAGCCCGAAGATCGGCCGGGTGCGGTGCTTCACGGCCGCGTTCGGGCACGTGTCGGTCGAGGCGAGAGCGACGAACTCGCCGGCCGCGTCCTGCACCTGGTCCCCGTGGCTCATCCACACGGTCGACTCGGGCGGGTACGCGCGGAACAGCGAGTTCGCGTCGGTGACGGTGAGCGTGGCCCGGCCGTACTCGCGGGTGTGGCTCCCGCCGCCGACCTTCCCGCCCAGCGCCTGACACGCCAGTTGCATCCCGTAGCAGATGCCGAGGACCGGGATGCCGAGGTCGAAGATCTTCGGGTCGCAGTGCGGCGCGCCCGGCTCGTACACGCTCGCCGGCCCGCCCGAGAGGATGATCCCCTTGGGGTTCAGCGCCTTGATCCGCTCGGCCGACAGGTCGTGCCGGACGATCTGGCAGAAGACGTTCTGCTCGCGAACGCGCCGGGCGATCAACTGCCCGAATTGCGAGCCGAAGTCGAGGATCAGTACCTGTTCTTGTGTCATGGTTGTCGCGCCAAAGAACTAACCACAGAGTCACAGATAGGACGGAGGGAAGGAGCACGGAGCAACAGCGGAATTCATTGTTCACTCGGTGTTCGGCTTCTCTCTGTGCCCTCTGTGGCTCTGTGGTTAATCATGCTTTACTTCCCTAGATCCTGTGAGCGCTTCGTGGCGGCTTCGACGGCGTCCATCGCGGCGGCGCGGAAGCCGGCCCGTTCGAGTGCGTGCAACCCGGCGATGGTCGTGCCGCCCGGGCTGGCGACCGCGTCCTTCAGTGCCCCCGGGTGCAGGCCGGTTTGCAGGACCATCTGCGCGGCCCCGAGGACCGTTTGCGCCGCGAGTGCCTGCGCCACGTCGCGGGGCAGGCCCATGCGCACGCCGCCGTCGGCGAGCGCCTCGATGAACACGTACACGAACGCCGGACCGCTGCCGCTCAGGCCGGTGACCGCGTCGAGCTGCGGCTCGGAGACGCGGACCGCCTTGCCGACCGCCCCGAACAGCGCGGCCACGAGTTCGACGTGCGCCGCGGTCGCGTTCGGCCCCGGGGTGTAGCCCGAGGCGCTCGCGCCGACGAGGCACGGCGTGTTCGGCATCACCCGCACGACCGGCACGCCGGCCCCGAGGCCGTCGGCGAGCGCCTTGAGCGTGACGCCGGCCGCTATCGAGATCACGAGCCGGCCCGCGGGGACCGCGTCGCGGACCTCGGCGAGGAGCGCCGGCATCATCTGCGGCTTCACCGCCAGCACGAGAACGTCACACGCGGCCGCGACCTCGCGGTTCGACGCGGTCGCCCTCACGCCGGTGGCGGCCTGGAACTTGTCGCGGGCCGCAACGTACGGGTCGGAGGCCACTGAACGGGCCACGTCGAGCAGCCCGGCGCTCGTCCAGCCGCCCGCGAGGGCGGTGGCCATCTGCCCCGCCCCCAGAAAGCCGACGGACACAGCAGTGGCTCGATCCCCAGCCATCCCATCACCCCGCGTGGAATGCGAAAGGGGAATTGTACGACACGAACGGGCTTTGGAGCCGAGTTGCGAGAAGTGGGGGCGAGAGTCGGCTCGTCGCGCGGCGGGCCGACCGCTACAATCCCCATTCCGATACCGAAGCAACCACACTCGGGAGATGAGTTATGGGCATTCAGCACGCACCGAAGAGCCAGCGGAACGCCTCGAAGAAGCGCCGCAAGGCCCGCAAGCACAAGCTCCGCAGCACGAAGAAGTACAAGTCCTGAGCCGGCACCGGTGAGCCAACAACGCATCAGGCACGCTCCGTGTGCCGTTCCGCTAACCACGCGAACGGCACACGGAGCGTGCCTGCTACCGTTACAGGTACGTCGAGAGCAGGTACAGGGTCAGACCGATGCCGACCAGGAACATCGCGATGCGGACGCCCCAGCCGAACGCCTCGGAGAGGATGCGGTCCCAGCGGTCGTGCCGGGTCGCGGCGTAGACGAAACTGACGATCACCAGCAGGACCGGCAGGTCCCAGTAGATGCTGACGGCGAACAGGGCGGGAATCACGTCGCACCCCCTTGAGGCGGGCCGTCCGGCGGACTGGTGGCGACGACCGGGGCCACGGGTTCGGGCGGCGGACTCGCGGCCACCAGCGGCTTCGGGCTCTCCGGATCCAGAGGCTTGCCCGCGGCCTGTTCCTCCAGCCACTTCGGCGGGTCGCGGAACATCGGCCCGGCGAGCGCGTCGTAGATCACGAGCAGGTTCAGCACGCCGGCGATCACGGTGTACACCCAGCCCAGGTCCCACCGCTTCGAGGCGTTCCGCTGCAACTCGTTCAGTTGCTCCTCGGTCGGCGACCGCTGGAACTTCTTGAAAGGCGGCGGCCCCTCGTCCTTGGTGCGGTCGAACTTGATGTACTGGTACACGGCCGGCCACGCGGCGGTGCCGATGAAGAACTGCGCGACGAATTGCGGGCGGTACGAGACCGCCTTGGGGACGCCCTCGAGCCGCTGGTTGAGGACGACCACGTCGGGCAGGTCGTGCGTGTCGGGGAGCCAGACGTTCCGCCACTGGCCCATCCACATGCCGTAAAAGAACAGCGTGTAGAGCCCGGCGAAGAACAGCAGCCCCTTGCCGACGCGGCCCTGGTAGATCTGGCCCAGGCCGGGCACCAGGTAGCTGAAGAGGGCGGCCAGCGGGTCGAGTTTGACCGGGGGTAGCGGCAGTTCGAGGGGCTCGGTGGTCGTTTTTGGGGAAGCCAAAGCCATTGGTGCGGGCCACCCGGAGAGCGGACGCGGTCGTGACAGAAACCACTTCCCGATCGATTCGGGGAGACGGGCATTATATTGCCGCACGCTCACCGGGGCCAAGGAAGCTCCTGGGGAAGCTCGATCCACCCGTGAATCTGGGCGACCTTTGCCGCCGTGTAGGCCAGCAGCCCGAGCCCCGCGAGGCCGAACAGCGACTTCACGAACCCGGACCGCAGCACCCGGCCGGGGAACCCGAGCAGGCCGAGCCCCCAGTTCACGAAGCCGTTGAACACCACGAGCGGCCACAAAACCGCCGGGACGTCCGCGTCTCGCGGTCCGGTGGCCGGCTCTTCGGGAGCAGGTGCTGGGGCGGGTGCCGGTGCCGACTTCGGCGCGAGTACGCGGGCGCTCGACGCGGGCATCGGCAGAGGAAGGGGCACGGGCTTCGGAGACGCGGCCGGGGCTGTGGCCGCCTTCGCAACAACGGGTTGCGGCGGCGCAACGGGCTCGCGCTTCGGCTGCGGGGGCGGAACCACCGGTGCGGGCGGCGGCTCCGGGGGAGCGACCTTCGCGACCGGCGTTGGTGCTGGTACGGGCGGCGTCTCGACGAGCAACCGCGGGGCCGCCACGGGTGCGGGCGGCGGTTCAGGAGCCGGAGCCGGGCGCGTCGGTTCAACGAGCAACCGCGGGGGCTGCACGATCGGCGTGGGGGCCGGTGGTGGCGGCTCGGGGCGGCGGAACAGCTGTGCGGGGACCGGGGCCGGCGCGGCGGGTGCGGGCGACGCGGCCGGGAACGACTGCGGCAGTGGCGGCGCGTACACCGTCAGGTTCGGCACGGGGGCCGGGGCCGGCGTCGGGAAGTTGGGCGGGGGCGTCGGCGCGTGCGGCTCCGTCGGCGGCGAGATCGGCAGGGACAGCATGCGCTGGAGGAGCGCGTCGAGTTCGTCGAGCTGCTGGCGGGTCAGGTCGTTGGGGCTGGTCTGAGCGGTCGCCATGTGAATCCTTCCGCGGCCGGCATCCTGCCTGTGCGGCGAGAGTCCTCGCGCTGTGGCGAGTATAAAATCGGCCCCACCGGGAAAAAAGGGCAACACCGGCACGCGCCGGCGGGCTACGCTGCGGGGACAAGTCCGGACCGCGGGCCCGGCCCGTGATCGTGAGAGGAGTAGCCGATGTTGTTCGCCGGCATCGACTGGGACCAGGTGATGATGCAGGGGCTGATCGGCGGCGTGGTCGGGGGCGTGATCGGCCTCGTCGCGTACCTGTTCAAGAGGGTCAAGGGCGACGGCAAGCCCAAGTCCGACGGCCCCAGCACGGGCAAGCGGAACTGGTGACGGGCCGCGTCCCTTGTCACTTCCCGGGGAGCGCCGCGAGCACCTCGGCCGCGCTCGCTCGGTCGCCGTGACCGGTGCTCACCTTCGCGAACGCGACCTTCCGGGTGCCGTCGACCACGAACGTTGCGGGGTACGCCGTCTCGCCGCCCGCGTCCCAGCGGAGCCCGTAGGCGGTCGTGAACGCGTAGTCCGGGTCGAGCAGGACGCGGAAGTGCGCCGGGTAGTCCTCGCCCCGCACGAACGCGGCGGCCTGCTCCTTCAACCCGTCGGCCGGCCCCGGGTACACGAAACAGACCTGTGCACCGGCCCTCGCGAACGCGCCCGCCTTGCGGCGGAACTCGGCGAACTGCGCGGTGCAGACCGGGCACTGGTAGCCGGGGTTGCCGCGGAGGACGACCAGCACCACCGGTCCCTTCTCGGCGAGTGCCGAGAGCTTCACCTGCTCCCCGCCGAGGTCGGCCAGCCCGAAGTCCCTCGCCTCGTCGCCGACCTTCGGGCCGACGTCGCGGGGCCGCGGGCCGGACGCATGGCAGCCCGCTACGAGTGCGACTGCCAGAACGCCGAAGCACGCGAAGCGGTGTACCATGAGCGCTCCCCCAACGAAAACTCGTGCGGTGACCGTGCGTTGATTCAGATAGGGAGTATGCCGGGCGATGGCAGACGCAACGCAAGAGCGGCTCGCACTCACGCGGCGGATCAACCGGCTGGCGTTCGCCGAGTACGCGTCCGTCGGGTGGTTCAAGGCCACGACCCTCGGCGACCTCCTTGTGTACGCCGCCGGCCCCGAGGAAGAGGTGGTTCGCGAGTACGACCGCGATCCGCACGACCCGGCCCGCGACCGCGACGTGATCCGCGTGTTCCTCGGCGAGTGGCTGGTGTGCCACCACCCCGAGAGCATGGGTACCTACGCCCTGGAAGCGGAGCCGTTCCGCCGCATTGACCGGGCCGAAGCGCTGGAGGCGGTTGACGGGATCATCGCGGCGAGCATCGATGCCGGAGGCGAGATCGGCGGGTGCCTCGACTGGCTCACTCCGGTCAGCGAGGCGGACGCGGCCGACGTGCCGTATTCGCGCCTTGAGGAGTGGTTCGCGGCGCTGTTCGGCGGCGACAGCCGGTTCTACCTCCGCGACGACGGCGGCCCGTGGGTCGTCGGCCTCGCGCCGGACGTGCTGGGAATGCTGTGGATGGAGTAGGGCAGGGTGGGGGTTCGAGCGGGCGGAAGAAAGTATCCGGCACACGGAGTGCGCCGGATACTTTCTTCCGCCTGTCCTGATTTCGGAGCGTTGGGCGTCCCGGCCTCGCCAACCGGCTACGGTGGCTCAGTTTGCGGGCCGGTGGCGGGGCGCGGCCACAAGGGAGCGGGTGGGGCTGTTCCACTCCCTTGCGGTCCGCCGGGTCACGTCACTTCTTGCCGGCCTCCATCTTCATGTGGCAGTTCTTGTACTTCTTCCCGCTGCCGCAGTGGCACGGGTCGTTGCGGCCGACGCGGGCACCGACGTTGCGGATCGGCTCGACCTTCTTCGGTTCGCCGCTGGCGGCGTTCGTCTGCATCTGGGCGGCGCTCTCCTGGGCCTGCCGGGCCTGGACCGCCGACAGCGCCGCGGCGTGCGACTCGCGTGCCCCGGCCCACAGCGCGGCCTGGGCCTCCTCGTCGCCCATCTCCTCCATGCGGAACACCGACTCGGTGATGCGGTCGCGGATGCCCGCCCACATCGCGTCGAACTCCTTCATGCCCTCGCGCTTGAAGACGATCTTGTAGTCCTCCTGCGCGTAGCCGGCGAGCCGCGCGCCGGACTTCAGGTTGTCCATCACCAGCAGGTGCGACTTCCACGCGCTGTCGAGTTGCTCCAGCAGCAGCGACCGCTCCGTCGAGTGCATCTCGGGCCGGTACTTCTTGTCGTAGGCGTTCAGGAGCGTGTCGCGGGCCGCCTCGGCGGTCATCCCGGTGACCTTCGCCGGGTCGAGGGTCAGCCCGAGTTCGGTCCGCGCCCACTCGGTCAGCTCCTTTGCGTCCTCGGCCTCGGCCACCTTCGCGCCGCTGAACACCTCGGTCACCTTCGCGGCGACCTCGTCGAGGTCGGCGGTCGGTACCGCCTTGGGGGCGATCTCCAGGAGCTTCTCGCGGAGCTTGCTCCGCGGCTCGGTGCGGACGAACTCCTCGGTGAACCCCTCGGCCTCGACGGCCTCGAACGCGGCCGCGAAAAACCCGGACTCGCCGGCCAGCGCGTCCGGCCCGGCGGTCTTCAGCGCCAGCACGGTCCCGAGCCGCTGGGCCGCCCACTTGTAGAGCCCGTCGCGGTCGTACCGCTGGCCCCCGCCCTGCACGGCCTTGTCGGCCATGAAGTTCTGCATCGCCACGCGGACCGGGAACTCGACGTCCTTCTCGCGGTACGCGAGCCGGATCCTCTGGTAGAGGAAGTCGTGGAGGGCCGCGCCGGACCGGCTCGCGATCTCCTCGACCGTGAGCTTCACGCCGAACTTCTGCCGCATCCAGTCGGCGAGCGCCTCGGCCCCGTAGGTGGGGGTGAGGTACCGCGCGCCCTCGGCCAGGTCCACGGCCTTCATCGCCGCGACGCCCCGGGCGACCAGGTACTCGGTGATCTTGTCCGGGTCGATCTTCTTGAGTTCCTTCTCGGTGAACTTGAACCCGTACTTGGCGTTCACCGCCCGGCACAGCTCGCTCCACGACCAGTCCTTCGGGTCCTCGTCCGGGTTCAGGCTGGCCTCGACGAGCTCCTGGATCTTGGTCGGCACCTCGTTGACGGCCTTCTCGACGGCCCCCTTGCTGGCGTCGTCGTACCCGCCGCGGAAGTCGCGGGCGTCGAACGGCATCCCGAGGCGGTTCCCGGCGAACTCGGCGAAGCTGGCCGGGCCGTAGTCGGTGTCGAGGAACTGGTCGGCGACCTTGGCGACCTGGCCCTTGATCATCCCGAGGATCTCGGCCCGCGGGTTCTTCCCGTCCAGGACGTCCTGGCGGGCGCGGTAGATCCGCTTCCGCTGGTGGTCCATCACCTCGTCCTCCTCGAGCAGGCTCTTGCGGCTCTCGAAGTGCCACTCCTCGACCTTCTTCTGGGCCTTCTCGATGCGGCGGGTGACCATGCCCGACTCGATGGCCTCGCCCTCCTGCATGCCCAGCCGCGTGAGGACGCCGCTCACCCACTCGCCGGCGAACATTCGCATCAGGTCGTCCTGCAGCGACAGGTAGAACCGCGACGAGCCGGGGTCGCCCTGGCGGCCGGCCCGGCCGCGGAGCTGGTTGTCGATGCGGCGGCTGTCGTGCCGCTCGGTGCCGACGATGTGGAGCCCGCCCATCTCGGCGACCCGCCGCCCCTCCTCCCGCATCTTCTCCTTGGTCTCGATCTCACTGACCGTCTTGGTCCACACGTCGTTGGGCACCTCGAGCCGCGTCGGGTACAGCGGGCGGCCGTCGGCGTCCTTGAGCTGCTTGAGCCGCGCCCACGCGAGGGTCTCGGGGTTGCCGCCGAGGATGATGTCGGTGCCGCGGCCGGCCATGTTCGTGCTGATGGTGACCGCCGAGATCCGGCCAGCCTGGGCGACGATCTCGGCCTCGCGGCCGACGTTCTCCGGCTTGGCGTTGAGCAGCTCGTGCTTGATCCCGCGGCGCTTGAGCATCCCCGAGAGCTTCTCGCTCTTGTCGACGTCCTTGGTGCCGATGAGCACCGGCCGGCCGCTCTTGTGGGTCTCCTCGACCTCGTTGAGCACCGCGTCCCACTTCTCCTTGTCGGTCCGGTACACGAGGTCCCGGTGCTCGATGCGGAGCATCGGCTTGTTGGTCGGGACGCGGACCACGTCGAGCTTGTAGATCTTCCAGAACTCGGCCTCTTCGGTCTTCGCGGTCCCGGTCATGCCGCCGAGCTTCTGGTACAGCTTGAAGAAGTTCTGCAGCGTGACCGTGGCCATCGTCTGCGTTTCCTGCTTGATCTGCACCCCGTCCTTAATGTGCTTGGCCTCGACCGCTTGGTGCAGCCCGTCGGACCACTGGCGGCCGTACATGGCGCGGCCGGTGTGGCTGTCGATGATGACGATGCTGAGCTCGTTGTTCTCGCGCGCGTCGCGGTCGATCATGTAGTCGCGGTCGCGGTGGTACAGGTGGTGCGCCTTCAGCGAGTTGTCGATGAGGTGCGGCCACTCCATGTTCCCGGCCGTGTAGAAGCTCTCGACGCCGGCGAGCTTCTCGGCCTCGCGGACCCCCGCGTCCGTGAGGTGGCAGGTCCGCTCCTTCTCCTTGATCTCGAAGTACACGCCCTTGGGGGGCGGGTCGGCCGGGTCCACGCGGGCCGGGTCGATCGGCCCGAGGGTCGTGAGGCCGTCGCCCTCGGTGCCGGTGGCCTTCACCCGCGTCCCCTGCGCGACCAGGTCCTTGCGGGCCTTGCGCTCCATCTCGGTGAGCGCCCGGGCGACCTTGTCGGCCTCGGCGAACCGCTTGGCGTCCGAGAACGCCGGGCCGCTGATGATGAGCGGGGTCCGGGCCTCGTCGATGAGGATGTTGTCCACCTCGTCGATGATGGCGTAGTGGTGGCTCCGCTGGACCTGCCGGTAGTACGGGTGGAACCCCTCGTCGTCGAACCGCGCGGTCTTCATGTTGTCGCGGAGGTAGTCGAACCCGAACTCGCTGCTGGTGCCGTAGGTGATGTCGCACTCGTAGGCGGCCCGGCGGCGCTCCGGGTCGATGTCCGACTGGATGAACGCGGCCGACACGCCCAGCGCGTTGTAGATGGGGAGCATCCACTCGCAGTCGCGGCGGGCCAGGTAGTCGTTGACGGTGACGACGTGGACCCCCTTCCCGGTGATCGCGTTGAGGTACGCCGGGAGGGTGGCGACGAGCGTCTTGCCCTCTCCGGTGACCATCTCGGCGATCGCGCCGAGGCCGCTCCCGTACCCGTGCAGGATGGCCCCGCCGACCATCTGCGTGTCGTAGTGCCGCATCCCCTTGGTGCGGCGGCCGGCCTCGCGGCACGCGGCGAACGCCTCGGGGAGCAATTTGTCGAGCGTCTCGCCATTGTTGAGCCGCTCGCGGAACTTGACGGTCTGGGCCTTCAACTCGTCGTCCGAGAGCGCCTTCATCTTGTCTTCGAGGGCGTTGATCTTGTGCAGCACGGACCCGGGCGTGACGGTGTGAACCTGCGCCCCCTTGGGCCGGTAGAACCCGAGGGACTTGGCCGTCCGCTCGTCGGCCGACCCGCCCATCGCCCGCGAGAGCAGGCCGACGCACCCCTCGACGAAGGAGTTGAACGAGTCGCCGAGCTTCTCGAAGAACCCGGACTCCATGTTCGTCTTCGCCACCTGGGTCGCGGTCGCCATGATTCCGTCCTCCTGCCGATAACCCGGGGCGCAGAAGCACCTCCGGCCGCGCCGGGTCAAGAAGTTCACTCTAAGAAGGTGGGAAAACTGGGTCAATACGGACCGCCCGTGCCGGTTGTGCGGCTCGGACCGCCGACCCGGGTCCGGTCCCTCATTCGTAACCGGACACCGGGACGGGAGTTGCTCGCCGGCGGGGCGTAGAAGGGGGCCGCCCGTGGGATAATCTGCCAGCCGACGAGGACAACCTGATGCCCGAGTGCCCTGGGAATCCACCTGGCAAGCCGCTCACCCCGCCGGCTTGTCGCCCTTGAGTTCCGGTTCGATCACCGCCCGGAGGCGGGCCTCGAACGCCGGCGGGAGTCCGCACTTCGGCAGCGCTCGGGCCACCCGCACCGTGTGCGAGTACGAGTGGACCAACACCCCGCAGTGGTCGCACCCGTTGATGTGGACCTCGACCGTGGTCCGGCTCTCGACGACGAGCGCGCCGCCGACGTAGTCGTGCAGTAACTGGTAGAGTTCTTCGCAGGTCACGGCGTCACCTTCCCCTCGAAGTGCGGTGCCAGGAGGTCGCGCATCCGGAGCCGGCCGCGGTGCAATCGGCTCTTCACGGCCGCCAGCGACAGGCCGAGCATGTCGCCGATCTCGGAGTTCGGCAGGCCCTCCACGTCGGCCAGGAGGTACACGTCGCGGAACGGCTCGGGCAGTTGCGCGATCGCCGCTTCAATCACCGCCGCCTGCTCGGTGGCCAGGGCGGTCTCCTCCGGGCCCACGTCCCACTTCCGGCCGGGCGTGACCGGGTCGCCCGAGCCCAGCAATTCGTCGTCGGTCTCGCCGGCCTCGTGCTTTTGGCGGTTCGCCCGCTTCTGTCGGTGCGCGAGGGCCGCGTTCACCGTGACGCGGTGCAGCCACGTCGCGATCTGGCTGTCGCCGCGGAACGTGTCCAATTTCCGAACCACTTGGAGGAGCACGTCTTGTGTCACGTCCTCGGCGTCCGCGTCGTTGCCGAGCATCCGGCGGGCGATGTTGTAGATGCGCGGCGCGTACTCGTGGAACACCAACTCGGGCGTCAGTTTCTCGGGCGGCGGATCGAACATGCGGCCCTCGCGGCGGGTTCGGACGGGCACCGTCCACGATACCGCGAAGGCCGTTGCGTGTCCGCAGGGACACGCCCTTTCCCGGTAAGATGGGGGCCGGCGGGGAAAGGATTCTCGCGGCGGCCCGTGCGGGCCGCCGCTCGGGTAGGGTCGCGGTGCAAGTCTGACCCCGATTCCATCTCAGCGCAGGTCGATCGAGAACGTGTTCGGACCGGGTTGGATGTCCGTGAATAAATCTGTCCTATCCGGTCGGGCATACTTCGCTGGACTACCGGACACCGCGGTAACAACAACCCGCATCTTTCCGGCCCGGGTAGGAGAGATGAAGTAACTCCCATCCTCGGCAAGGGTCGTATCGACCGCGTTCCCATCTTCGCCCACGAACGTCACTTTCCCGAGGGTGATCGGTTTCCCCTGGTACGTGATTTTTCCCGAGATCGTGGGCTCGTCGCGGACGCAGGTATGACCAGTATCAGAAAGGTGCGAAGAACGAGCTGGACGGTTTTCACCAGCCCGTTCCTCTGCTCACGCCGTTCTGTGGCGTGCTCGCGTTTCACCACGTCGTCGAACCGATGGCGTAACCGACGCGCCGGACGCTGCCGTCAACTATTCTTGGCGTCCCCTGGAGTGACACAAGTCGGCCATGAGGAAGATTCACTCGTGGCAGAGGATGGACAACACGACTACGCGAACCGATCCATTCGCGTGGGAACGCCCTCCGCGAATGGACCGGCCTGGTCGTTACTTTTCAACACGGCAACGATTGAACTCAGGGGATATCAATTGAGTACGCATTTTCCCCCGGTTTGATTTCGACCGTGAGGTCGGTAGTCTTCGGATCGCGATACTTGGCCGGAAGGTTCGACATTGAGGTAATCATGACACGCATTGTCCCGACACGGGCCGGCCGGATCAAGTACGTTCCATCTTCTGCCAAGATCGTGTTCAATCCATTGCCCTGCTCATCAACAAATGTCACCTGACCGAGCGCCGGAACCTTGCCCTGGTAAGTGATCTTGCCAGAAATGGAAGGCTCTGGCTGATGGCAGCCAATTGCCACAACGAGGAGGAGGCTCAGAATTATGGTTCGAAGGGATTTCACCAGTCGGTCCCCAGCACGGTGGAATTCTCAGGGGTACTCGCGTTCCACCACGTCGATGAAGTAATCGAATAGCTGACAAACCGGACGCTTCCGTCCATCAAAGAAACTGCCAGCCCACCCGAATGGGGGCCCGAGGATTTTCTTCCGTTGCAAGTGGCATTCGTCCGCCAGTCGCCGACGTTCCTGTTCGGGGAGGGTGCGCCGTTGAGCGGCCCCATCGAGCCCCAGCCGGACTGAACCGACGGAAACAAATTTTGTGAGTCGGTGAACCGAATGCCACTCGCGCCACCAAAATAGCCCCAGGCGTTTGAGGCGGCGAAGTAGTAGTCCCACTGGGGGATCATACAATTCGCCAACTTCTCGGTGAAGGCAATCGTGTTCGAGGTGCCATCCCCGAAGTCGGTATCCATTCGGCGAGTATCGCCTGGAACGATCATCAGCTGGTCGTTAGAGGCAAACCCTCCGTCCGACCTCCTCAGCTGATCCCGAATCCCCGGCGTCGTCGTCGCCAGTAACGAAGGGTTTGCTTCGACGGTGTATTTACTGAAGGCCGGTCCGTTCGCTCCATAACTCATCACCGCCCAGGGCTTGGCCGGAGTACCGGAGTTCGGTACCGTCGCCACCGCGCCGGCCGGATTGTACACTGCGACTCCACCATTGTAGGTGTAATCACTCGGACAGGCGTACACATTGATCGGGTTGAATGCTACTAACCGGCTATCGAAATCCCCAGTGGTCGTGCGAGCTTGGTTGTAAAGGGCGCTCTGTTCGAGGTATGGGAGAAGCCAAAAGAACACGGTATTGGTGTTTCCGGTCGCACCAAGAGGGCCAAAAATCGTGGGGAACTTTTGAGAGGCGTCATGGTAACCATGGAGGGCCAGCCCCATTTGCTTCAAGTTGTTCTGACACTTCATCAGTGCAGCGGACTCACGGACTTTCTGGACGGCCGGCAGAAGCAGGCCGATGAGGATTGCAATAATGGCAATCACCACGAGCAATTCGATCAAAGTGAACCCAAATCTCTCCGCAGTCTTCCGTTTCATGCAACCCCTCTCCTGTCGGAACCCTTGTGGCGATGAGCCGTAGTGGCTGCCCGCCACGTCGAATGAAAGACGTCCTGATCGGACCCGTACCGATGGTGGGCCCCAACCACGAGGGGCTGCCACCTACGGGCCTCGGCTACTTCCGGGAGAGGGGGAGAGGGGCGGAAGCAGTCGACGACCCATTGTCACGGTTTCAACGGGTCCTGATCCGCGGTTGTTGCACCGCGGAGGGAGAGAGCATCGAGTCTACCCTAACCTCAGAAATGACTGTTGTGGGGAAAATCAGTAACGAAATGGGGAAAGGGCGGCGCGAGGTGCGATCGGGACCTTGTGAAGTCCACGGGTCGCCGGGCGCCGCCCCGGGGGCCGGTCCCGAGGCGGATCGGGCCGCCCCCGGTTACTTGCGGCGTTGCGGCTGATCTCGGCGGTGGCATCCGAGAGTTCGATGAACGCGTTCCCGGCGTACGGACCGGCTCCGGGGCGTGGTGCGCCCCGGGGCTCGAGTGGGCCGCCCGGGGCGGGGTGGTCACGGCCGGGGCCTGGCGTGGGAGCGGATCAGCGAGATGATGTCGCCGACGGCCACGTCGATGTCGTCGAGCGCCTTGTCCTTCAGGCCGCCGAAGTCCGCCTTGGCCGCGCGCAGCTCGTCGCGGGCCTCGCGCAGGTCGGCCAGCGCGGCCCGCAGCCGGGGGTGGTCCGGGTACCGCTTGTAGTAGTCCGGGGTCCGCTCCACCCCGCGGAAGTTCTTCACGTCCTTGACGGCCAGGATCCCCTTGATGGAGTTGATCGCCTCCTGGGTCGACGCCAGAGCGCGGTCCTTCAGCGGGTTGGGGGCCTCGTCGGCGACGTCGGTCAGCGTGCCGCGGGCGTCGCGGAGTTCGTGCAGCGCGGCCCGCAGCCGCTGGTAGCTCGCCGGCTCCTGGGCGGTGGCGGCGGACGGCCCGGAAAGGGCGATGGCGACAAGGGCGGCGAGTCCGGCGTGGCGGGGCATGGGAACCTCGGGTTGGGACGGGGCGAGAGAAGAACCGGTGCGGGTGCGTGAAAATGCCGTGCCGCGACGGGCCGGCCCGCGTGGGCTTTCCCACCCCACATCTTACAATACCCGCCCGTTCCCCCACTCCCCACGCGCGAGGCGAGGCGATGCCCGAGTACCGCACCGAGACCGACAGCATGGGGCCGATCCGCGTGCCCGCCGACCGCTACTACGGCGCGCAGACCGCCCGGTCCCTCACCCACTTCGCCATCGGGGCCGACACGATGCCGAGGGCCGTCGTCCGGGCGTTCGGCACCCTCAAGAAGGCCGCCGCGCTCGTGAACCGCGACCTCGGGCTCCTCGCCGCCGACAAGGCCGACCTCATCGCGAAGGCGGCCGACGAGGTCATCAGCGGCACGCTCAACGACCACTTCCCCCTGCGGGTGTGGCAGACCGGGAGCGGCACCCAGTCGAACATGAACGTCAACGAGGTCATCTCGAACCGCGGGATCGAGATGGCCGGCGGCGTCATGGGCTCGAAGAAGCCGGTCCACCCGAACGACGACGTGAACATGTCGCAGTCGTCGAACGACACGTTCCCGACCGCCATGCACATCGCCGCCGTCGAGGAGATCACGCACCACCTGCTCCCGAGCGTGGCGGCGCTCCGCGACACGTTCGCGGCCAAGGCGAAGGAGTTCGCCGACATCGTGAAGATCGGCCGCACGCACTTGATGGACGCGGTGCCGCTGACGCTCGGCCAGGAGTTCGGCGGGTACGTCGCCCAGCTCGACCACGGCCTCGCCGCGGTCCGGGCGACGCTGCCGCACCTGTACGAACTCGCCCTCGGCGGCACGGCCGTTGGCACCGGTCTGAACGCGCACAAGGAGTTCGCCGACCGCGTGGCGAAGAAGATCGCCGAGTTGACCGGCCTGCCGTTCGTCACCGCCCCGAACAAGTTCCAGGCGCTCGCCGGGCACGAGCCGCTCGCGTTCGCCAGCGGGGCGCTCAAGGCGCTCGCCGCCGGCCTCATGAAGATCGCCAACGACGTCCGGTGGCTCGCGTCCGGCCCCCGGTGCGGGCTCGGCGAGTTGACCATCCCCGAGAACGAGCCCGGGTCGTCGATCATGCCCGGGAAGGTGAACCCGACGCAGTCCGAGGCGATGACGATGGTGTGCGTGCAGGTGCTGGCCAACGACGTCGCCGTCGGCATCGCCGCGAGCCAGGGGAACTTCGAGCTGAACGTGTTCAAGCCGGTGCTGATCCACAACTTCCTGCACTCGGTGCGGCTCCTCACCGACGCCTGCCGCAGCTTCCGCGAGCACTGCGCCGCCGACATGCCCGAGACCGACTACGAGGCGCTCGAGTACCACGTCGGCTCCGACACGGGGATGGTCGAGGTCGATCACACCCGGGTCAGGCCGAAGGCCGGGGGGAAGGTGCGGCCGGGCATCGAGGCGAACCGCAAGGCCATCGCCCGCATTCTCAACGAGTCGCTGATGCTCGTGACGGCGCTGAACCGGCACATCGGGTACGATGCGGCCGCGAAGATCGCCAAGACGGCGCACCACAACGGCACGACGCTCCGCGAAGAAGCCGTGAAACTCGCCCCGCCCCTGAAGGACGGCAGCGGCGTGCTCACCGGCGAGAAGTTCGATCAGATCGTGCGGCCCGAGAAGATGTGCGGACCCGGGACCGATTGACGGAAATTCGGAACGTGGAGCGCGGAACTCGGAATGGAAGCCGGGATGAGCGGTCGGGGCGAGGACTTGGTAGTTGTTGCGTGATTCCGCGTTCCGAAATCCGCACTCCGAATTCAGCAAAAACGTCCGGTGGTGCGGGGACACCACCGGACGGCAAGATCGTACCTCGCGCAGGCACAACCGATATCAAGTGTAATCCATCGTCCGGACCGGTTCAACTACGGCGCGAAGTTTTCTCGGACCGCCTCGATCGCCGACTTCTATTGCGAACCCCCACCCCGTGGATCGTGTCCGGCGAACTCGTTTCCGAACCCGTCAAACCAGCCCGGGACCGTCATTCTGATAGGAGTTTGTCCGGACTTTTAGTCCGTTCCGCCGCATCGCTTCGTCGGCGCAACCCAATGAAATAAGAAATGTTGCGCGTTCTGATACAAATTTGTCCGCAAGAATTATGTTGATTCGCGAAAAGTTGCGATTCACCGGGGAGGGGTGGCGCGGCGGTGCGGAACGAATGCGATGCCGCCGCGTTCGGTCCCCGAACGGTTCACCCGCGACGAAAATCGCCTCCGGTCCCATCCGTCCGGGTCCGGGCCTCGTCATAGGTGGATCGGAACCCGCCGATACTTCTCTCAACATTCCAACCGTTGTTCATCCGGAGGTTTTCATGCGGACGTTCCTGCGCGCCGCGGTGCCCGTCGCTGCCCTCGTCGCCGTTGTCGGTGCCGACGCCTCGGCCGCGAGGTTAATGATGGCCCCGAGCCCGCCCGGAGCACGGGCGATCTCGGCCGACGTCGTGATCGTCGGCAAGGTCGTCGGGTTCGCGAAGGAGCCGGTTCAGGCCGCGTCGCCGTTCCGCGGGGCCAAGGACATGGTCGCGTACCAGGTCGCCACGGTGAAGGTCGAGACCGGCCTCGTCGGGGCCGAGAAGTTCAAGGAGATCAAGGTCGGCACGGTCCTCCCGCCCAAGATCGATCCGAACGCGAACCCGAAGCTCCCGCGGATCGGCGGCGGCCCGCGGGGCCGGTTCGGCGCCGAACTGAAGGAGGGCCAGGAGCTGATCCTGTTCCTGGTGAAGCACCCGACCGCCGACTTCTACATCATCCCGGGGGTGGCGCTCCCGATCGACATGAAGGGCGAGCAGGCCAAGAAGGACCTGGAGGCGGTGAAGGGGGTCGCGGCGGTGCTGGCGGACCCGGCGAAGGCGCTGAAGGCCGACAAGCCCGAGGCCCGCGCCGAGGCCGCCACGGTCATCGTGATGAAGTACCGTGCGTACCCGGCCCTGGGTGGCGAGGTCGATCAGGCCGCGATCCCCGCCGACGAGAGCAAGGCCCTCCTCAAGGCGCTCGGCGAGGGCGACTGGAGCATGACGAACCGGCGGTTCGACGCGCCGCCGAGCCCGCTGCAGGCGTTCCAGTCGCTGGGGCTGACGCCGAAGGACGGGTGGGTCGAGCCGGTGATCGTGGCCGCCCCGGGCGCCCCGCCGGTGGACTACGGCGCGGTCCAGAGGGACGCGTTCCTGAAGTGGCTCGACGGCCCGGGCCGGGACTACCTCATCAAGAAGAACGCCCCCAAGCTGATGAAGTGATTCGCGTTTCCCGAAGGCGGGGCGGCCGCGAACGGCCGCCCCGCTGCGGCCACCTCTCCGAACCGTCCCGACGGTCACGCCCGCGTCCCATTCATTGACTTTCCACTGAGGTATTCATGCGATTCGCTTCCGTCGCGGCGGCCGTTGCCGCCGTTGCACTGGTCCCTACGACGTCCGCGGCCGCACGCAAGGTCGCCGCGCCGCTGCCGCCGGCGCAGCGGGCGATCATGGTCGACACCGTCGTCGTCGGCAAGGTCGTCGGGTTCGAGAAGAACCTCGTCCAGGCCGCGTCGCCGTACGCGGGGGCCGCGGACAAGGTCGGGTATCAGATCGCCACGATCAAGGTGGAGACCGGCCTGGTCGGGTCCGAGAAGCTGAAGGAGATCAAGCTCGGCTTCGTCCCGCCCCCGAAGGCCGACCCGAACGGCGGCCCCCCGGTCCGCGGCGGGCGCGGCCGGTTCGGCTTCGTGCCCACCGAGGGCCAGGAGCTGATCCTGTTCCTGGTGAAGCATCCGACCGCCGACTTCTACATCATCCCGGGGATGGCGATGCCGGTGGACCTCAAGGGCGAAGAGGCCAAGGAGGCGCTGGCATCGGTGAAGGCCGTTGCGGCGGTGCTGGCGGACCCGGCGAAGGCGCTGAAGGCCGACAAGCCCGAGGCCCGCGCCGAGGCGGCGACCGCGATCGTGCTCAAGTACCGCGCGTACCCGGCCCTGGGCGGCGAGGTCGATCTGGCCGCGATCCCCGCCGACGAGAGCAAGGCGCTCCTCAAGGCGCTCGGCGAGGGCGACTGGGCGACCAACAACCGCCGCTACGACGCGCCGCCGAGCCCGCTGCAGGCGTTCCAGTCGCTGGGGCTGACGGCGAAGGACGGGTGGGTCGAGCCGGTGATCGTGGCCGCCCCGGGCGCGCCCCCGGTGGACTACGGCGCGGTCCAGAGGGACGCGTTCCTCAAGTGGCTCGACGGCCCAGGCCGGGACTACCAAATCAAGAAGAACGCCCCCAAGCCGATGAGGTGACCGGGCGAATCGACGAGCGCTCGCCGCGAGTCGGTTACTGGCGGCGTGCGGTCCCGGGCCACGCGCCGTCTGCTTTCTGCACACCACAACGTGCGTACCGGCCGGCGTTGCTCACATTTCCCACAGTTGGACGCGCACCTCTCGTCCCGCCACAACATTCCGGCGGTGATCGCTCGCGTACCCTCTTGACGGCCCGGATCGCCCCGTCAGAATCATAAGCTGGAACCCAGCAGTCGATTCAGCCGTCCAACACTCGGTGCCCGTCACCGTTCCGATTCGATTCCCCTCGTCGCCCCGGGAGCATCATCATGTCGTCCCGTCCGTGGATCGTCGCCGCCCTCATCCTGTTCGGCACGGCCGGGCCGGCCGCGGCCCAGGCCCCCTCGCCGCTCGACCTCGTCGGCGGCATCCGCGAGGCCGGCCTCGCCGACCTCGCCCTCGAGTACCTCCGCGAGATCGAGCCCAAGCTCAACACCGCGGACAAGCAGGTGCTGCCGCTGGAGCGGGCCAAGTGCCTGCTGGAGGCGTCCGAGGAGGAGCCCGACGAGGGCACCCGCACCAGCATGGTGAACGAGGCCAAGGTCGCCTTCGACAACTTCCTGTCGACGGCCGCCAACCACCCCCGCGCCGCCGAGGCGTCGATGGCCCTGGCCCGGCTCACCTCGGTCGAGGCGAAGTCGCAGTTGAACCGCGCCCGGCGGATGGACGTCCCCGCGAGGGACGACGCGGGCTACGACGCGGCGATCCAGAAGCAGAAGGCCGAAATGGCCAAGGCCCGGCCGCTGTTCCTCCTCGCGTCCAAGCGGTTCGCCGACGCCGCGACCCAGATGAAGGCCCGGCTCGACTCGCTCCCGCCCAACGACCCGGCCCGCACCGCCCTCGCCCGGGAGTCGTTTGACGCCGACCTCGCGGCCGCCATCAACGAGTACTACCTCGCCGAGACCGCGCTCGCGACCGGGGCACAGGGGGTCGTCGAGCGGGACAAGTTCCTCGAGGCCGCCCGGAAGAAGTTCGAGGACCTCGCGAAGGGGTCGCCGACCAGCCGCACCGTGTGGATCGCCCGGGCCTGGATGGCCGAGGTGCTCGCCGACCAGGGGAAGCCGAACGACGCCAAGACCGAGTTCGCCGCCATCCTCGCCGCCCCGCGGGCCGAGGCCGAGGAGGGGAAGCGGCTCGCCCGGTTCTTCCAGATCCGCCGCGAGTACCTCGACGCCCTCACCGAGAACAACCCGACCAAGCTCGGGGCCGTCGAGCAGCTGCTCAAGAGCTGGCTGTTCCGGTACGGCAACACGCAGAAGCCGCCGGCCGAGGTCATCGCCGCCCGGTACTACCTCGCGTTCGCCCTCCAGCGGCAGGGCACCATCACGATCCTGAAGAACCCCGGCGGCAAGCTCCCGGACAGCGTGAAGGGCCAGTTCGAGGCGGCCGAGAAGCTGTACCGCGGGCTGAGCCAGTCGGACCACGACTACACCGACCGGTCGGCCAAGAACCGCATGTTCGTCGTCCGCCGGCTGCTCGGCGAGGCCGACAAGCCCGCGAGCGAGTACGTGAACTTCGAGTCGGCCCAGATGGCCGCGCTCATCCAGATGGCGAAGCTCAACGACATGGAGAAGTCCCTGGCCGGCGCGGCCGAGCTCCGCGAGGCGGCCGAGGAGATGCCGTTCTGGGCCGGGCTCCGGGCGCTCGGCAACGTCCGCCGCGTCGAGGAGGACGCCAAGGACCGCAAGGTCCGCGTCGTCGCGCTCCTGGAGCGGGCCCGCGAGCTGGCGACCGAGCGGGACAACCCGGCCGACGTGACCGACAACCTGATCCGGCTCGTGTACTTCTACACGAACTCGGACCAGCCGCACCAGGCCGCGGTCCTGGGCGAGCACATCGCCCGCACGAGCCGGACCACCGGCGGCAAGGCGGCCCTCGCCGGCCTGATGGCCCTCAACGGGTACTCCATCTCGATGGGCAAGGTCAACCGCGACGCCCAGCGGGGCGTGGCGGCCCAGCCCGAGAAGGCCGACGAGATCAACGCCGCGGCCGCGGCCGCGACCCGGGCCGACCGCGAGCGGGCCATCGAGGTCGCGCGGCTCCTCGACCAGAAGTTCCCGAACGACTCCGCGACCGACAGCGCCCGGCACCGCCTCGCGTTCCTCCTCCGGGACGAGGGCAAGATCGACCAGGCGTTCCAGGCGGTCGTGAAGATCCGCTCCGGGTACTCCGCCC
The DNA here is from genome assembly GCF_051859125.1 of Gemmata sp. NCBI lineage: Bacteria > Pseudomonadati > Planctomycetota > Planctomycetia > Gemmatales > Gemmataceae > Gemmata > Gemmata sp. The sequence goes on along the minus strand of NZ_JBHYGG010000240.1, from coordinate 8,352 downwards.
TGCTGGCCGCCCGCCAGTTCGAGGGCGCGCTCGCCAGCGCCCTGATCAACCCGAAGGAGAAGGAGGGCGAGCTCCCCAAGGACAAGAAGAAGGCGATCTACCGCCAGGCCATCACCGACCTGTCGAAGGTCGCCAAGCCCCCGCTGGCGGCGAGCAAGGACGACGTGCAGGGGTGGGTCGCGTGCCGGCTCCGGCTCGCGTTCCTGTTCCTGACCCAGAACCGGGCCGACGACGAGACCGAGAAGACCGCCCCGGGGTACGACCGGGCGCTCGGCGTGGCCGACGAACTGGTCGCGGCGATCCCGGCGTTCAACGCCTGCCAGGACAAGGACAAGAAGCTGACGGTCGACGGGATGGAGTTCTCGTTCCAGGCGAACGACCTGCACACCCGGGCGCTGTACCTGCGGGCCAAGAGCCTCGTCGACGACGGGAAGTTCGACGACGCCGCCGGCATCGTCACCGCCGCCGCCGGGGAGATCTCGAAGCCGCTCTTCGACGAGCGGATGAACAAGTGGCGGGACGGGAGCGGCGACCCGGGCGACCCCGAGGCGGTCGGCAAGCAGAAGGCCCAGATCGCCGGCCTGGCCCAGAGCATCGACAAGGTCCGCCGCGACATCGTGATGGTCGGGTTCAAGATCCGCTGCCTCCAGGGCAAGAAGGAGGAGGCGGCCAAGATGCTGGAGACCCTCAAGGCCGCCGGCGGCGGCGTCGAGACCAACCTCCAGGCGCTCATGCTGATGGCCCAGGAACTGTCGGCCCAGTTGAAGACCCTCAAAAAGGACGGCAAGGCCAAGGAGGCGGCCGACCTCGGGGCCGGCCTGACCCTGCTCCTGAGCGAGTTCACCAGCGTCAAGGAACTGGCCCCCTCGACCATCCTCTTCCTGGGCGACACGCTCTCCACCATCGGCGAGTGGGAAAAGGCGGCCGATGCGTTCCGCAAGATCCCGCAGCCGAGTCTGGACGGCAAGCCCATCCCGGGCTGGCAGACGCGAAAGATCGACGACTTCCCCGCCGAGAACCGGGCCGAAATCAGCAAGCAGATCGCGACGTACCGGTACGCCCAGCTCGGTACCGCCAAGGCCCTCCGCGGGGCCGGCAAGTTCCCGGAGGCCGAGAAGCTCCTGACCGAGGCGATCGGCGACAACACCAAGCAGGGGTTCGCCTTCGGCAGCCTCGACTTCCGCAAGGAACTGGCCACGCTCTATGAGACCAAGGCCGCGACCCTCACCGGCAAGCCGGCCAACGACGAGTGGGGCAAGTCTCTCAAGGAGTGGAGCACCCTGTTCCAGTTCGCCCAGAACGGCCTCAAGCAGATCAATCCGAATACTCCGCAAGAGGTAGTCAGGAAGCTCAAGAGCACGTTCCTCGACTCGTACTTCGAGATCCAGCGCGTCCTCGTGACTGCCAACCAGGCACTCATCAAGGACCCGGCGAAGCTCGACGCCAGCTTCGAGAAGGTGGGCACGCAGATCTTCAACGTCGAGAACCTGCACAAGTTCAACGACGTCAAGCAGGTTCCCAACGCGGCAGGAAAAATGGTCCCGATCAAGGTCGGCACCGAGATCATCACCCCCGAGGTGTGGACCCGGTACTGCGACCTGCTCGACAAGAACCCGAAGCTGAAGGCCGCGTACCAGAAGGCCGGCGGCAAGTTCTTCCTGGAGCGGCCGAAGGACGACTGACGCGCGACCGGTGTGCGGGGCGGGGGGCGGCGGTCTCCTGGGCGAACAACCCGGGGGCCACCACCCCCCGTCCCACGGCTTTTGGAACGCATCGGTTTGCGAAACGGAAGTCCAGGGGTTTGGACCCTCGTCGAAAGATGGCAACCCACCCGGACCCGAGATCCGACTCTCATCCGAGGAACGCTCCGATGATCCGGCCGGTGGCTCGCGGTCTCCTGGTTTTCGTCGGCCTGACAGCGCCCGTTGAAGCGGGTGCCGGTCAGCAACCGGCACCCGCCGACCCCGCACAGCTCGGCGTTGCCAAGGCGCTCCGCGAAGACGGCAAGCTCGACGAGGCCGAGAAGCTCCTCACGGATGCAATCGGCGCGAACAACCAACCGGGGCCGGCCTTCGGCAACTTGGCGTTCCGCAAGGAACTGGCCACGCTCTACGAGACCAAGGCCGCGACGCTGACCGGCAAGGCGGCCAACGACGAGTGGGGCAAGTCGCTCAAGGAGTGGACCACCCTGTTCCAGTACGCACAGCGCGATCTGAAGCAGATCACGCCCGACACCCCGCCGGAAAAGGTCAAGCACCTCAAGAGTGCCTTCCATGATTCGTACTTCGAGGTCCAGCGGGTGCTGATCACCGCCAACCAGTCGCTGATAAAGGATCCGGCGAAGCTCGACGCCAGCTTCGAGAAGGCGGGGACCAACATCTTCAACCTTGAGAACCTGCACAAGTTCAACGACGTCAAGAAGGTGGACGGCCAAGACGGGAAAATGGTCCCGATCAAGGTTGGGACCGAGGTCATCACCCCCGAGGTGTGGGGCCGGTACTGCGACCTGCTCGACAAGAACCCGAAGCTGAAGGCCGCGTACCGGAAGGCGGGCGGCAAGTTCTTCCTCGAGCGGCCTCCGACGAATGACGCGCGGCCGGTGAGCGAGGCGGGGCCGGTGGTCTCGTGGGCGTGCAACCCGGTGGTGGTCGCCCCCGCCACGCAGTGCTTCGCACGCACCGGTCGACGAAAGTAGTTCCGGGGGCTTGGCCCCCCGCCCGAAACATGGCAACATACCGGAACCCGAGTTCCGACTCTCTCATCCAAGGAACGCTCCAATGATTCGGCTGGTGGCGCGCGGTCTCGTCGTTCTCGTCGGCATCACACTGTTCCTCGAGTCGGTCGCCGGGCGGCAGCCGGTGACGGCCCCGGACAAGATCTCGGTCCGCGACAAGAAGGACGGCTCGATCAAGAACTACGAGGGGACGCTCGTGTTCGCCCCGGCCGGGCTGCAGGTCGTCGGGCCGGACAAGAAGACGCTCGCCGTCGTCTCCCCGTCGGACGTCGTCAAGGTGGTGCCGGGCGAGATGGCGGGGGTGGACCGGGGCGAGGTGCTGCGGCTCGTGGGGCTGGAGGACAAAAAGACCAAGGCCGACTACGCCGCGGCCCGGCTCGGGTACGTGGACCTGAAGAAGAAGGCCGGGGCCGCGCCCGCGGGGTCGAAGAAGTACCTCGACTTCAAGCTCTCGCTCATGGCCAGCCGCATCGCCGACGAGGCCGCGTACGACGAGGACTGGTCGAAGCTCGGGGCCGAGGCGGCCGACAACTGGGGCGGGTTCGTCAACGACTACAAGACCGGGTACGAGGCGTGGTACGCGACCCGTGCCGCGGCCCGGATCTACACCGAGATGAACAAGTTCAACGACGTGGCCCGGACCTGGAAGCCGATGACCAAGAAGGACTCCGGGCTCCCGGCCGACCTGCTCCTGGAGGCCCAGATGCAGGAGATCGACGCGCAGATCCGCACCCGGACCGGGGCCGCCGCGGCGCAGGTGGCCGCGGCCGACCTGCTGAAGACCGCCCCGGCCGGCCCGGCCAAGGAGAAGCTGGCCGTCTACGAGGCGGCCGCGAAGGCGATCGCCGGCGGCGACTCGCTCGCCGGGGTGAAGCCGATCGAGGCCGTGATCGCCGCGACGAAGGACCCGACCGTGCGGGCCGTCGCGTTCGGCATGCTCGGCGAGATCTACCTGACGGCCGCGCCGCCGAAGCCGCGGGACGCGATGTGGGCGTTCCTGTGGGTCGAGACCGTGTACACCGCGGACAAGGACGAGGTGTTCAAGGCGATGTGCCGGCTCGCGGAGGTGTTCAAGAGCCAGCAGGACGACGACCGCGTGCGGCTGTACCACGACAAGCTGCGCCGCGCCCGCTCGAACTTCTGACCCCGGACCGCGGCCGCTCGGGGCGGCGCACCCGGTCGCCCCGAACTTCCCCTTGCCCGCGGCCGCCGGCCTCTTATCATGACGTCACCGGGGCGGTAGCTCAGTTGGTAGAGCGCTTCGTTCGCAACGAAGAGGTCAGGGGTTCGACTCCCCTTCGCTCCACTTCACGACCCTCGGTGACAGCAAGTGTCACCGGGGGTTTTTCGTTGACTTCCAGGCTCATTTCCTGGCCCTTTGGGGGCGACAACTCAAACTCGTTTGGTAGTGCTTGAGTGCCGGCAAGTGCCCCAGAACGCCCCTGGTTGTACCCAGTTGGTGCAACCGTTGGTGCAACCCAACTCGGTGCCAGGTGTGAGCGGCCGTCGGTTCCCGTTGTGACGCCCGCCCCCGCCTCGGGTGAACGTCCCCCGTCCGAAAGGGGAAGGGCCGGCAGCCTCTCGACCGCCCCGCGAACGTCGAGCAGTCGTGGGTCCGTGTACACGCCCATCGTCAGCTTGATGTCGGAGTGTCGCATCGCGGCCTGGGCTGTCCGGGGTGCGGTCCCCGTCTTGCTCAGCAGCGTCCCGAACGTCGTCCGCATGGCGTGAACGTCCACCGTCCGCCCCCGATCGTCCCGCTTTGGGATCCCCGCGGCCTTCAGGTCGCGGTCGAGGATGCGGAGCAGCCCCGCCGGCACGTCGAACACCGGGGCGTCTCCTGGAGCCCGCAGCGGGATCGGCTCGCACGCGGCCTTCGCGGCCTCCTGCAATTCCTTCAACTTGTGGTCGAGCCACCCCCGGAGGTCGGCGGCGAGGTCGTCGCGGATGGCGACCGCGTTGCCCTCTCCACTCTTCTCGTCCGCGGCGTCGAGTTGCAGGAAGGCGCGTCCCGGGGCCAGGTCGAGTTGTGCCGCGGTCAGGGTTCGCAACTCGTTCGCCCGGAGTCCGGTGAGCACCAGCGTCTTGTAGATCAGCGCACGCTCCCGGCCGACGGCCTGCAACCGGGTAACGGTGTCGTCCCGCAGCTCGGCCAGCGCCTCGCCCTTCCGCACGCCGCGGCGAACGGTCCGTGCGTCGGTCAGGGGGCGGGCCGCGGCCACGGCGAGTACGCGCCTCAGCTCGTCTTCGGTGAGCGCCCGGCGCTGGCGTCGGGGGTCGGCTTTCGGGTCGGCCTTCGGGAGCCGGTCGAGGTCGTGGCCGAGCAACCGGCCCGTTGCGACGCACCAGTTGGCGAAGGTGACCACCGACTGCCGGTAGTAATTTCTGGCGCTCGCCGACATCTGTTCGTCCGGTGCCATCCGTGCCGCCAACCAAGCCACGATGGTCTCGCGACTGAACTGTGCCGGGGTCGCGAAGCCGCACTCCTTTGCGATCCGGCGAACGCCCCGCAGCGTGTTCGCGCGGTACACGTCCGACACCTCCGCGGCGATCAGCGAGCGCTCGTACGCGATCAAGTGTTCCTCTAGTGGGACGGTCGCCTGCCGGGCCGCGTCGAGTGCCTTCCGGTCGAGGGTGCCGGCCCTCACCTGCTCGACTTCGCGCTCCCACTTCTTCAACAGTTGCTCGGCGGCCTGCCGGTCGCGGCACCCGGTCGGCTTCGTGACCACGATCCCGCCCGCGTCCCGGAACTTGGCGAAGTAGGTGCCGGACTCGGTCACGATCCGGTCCCCACCGCTCTTGCCCCGGGTGAGGGGCGCGGTGCGGAGCTTCCCGCGGACACGCCACTTGGCGACGCGCTGCCCGGCCTTTTCGGTGACCTCCGCGCCGGCCGGAACCGGGCGGGTCGTCTGCTTCTTAAACACGGTGCCCATCGGTCACCCCTTCGGGCTCTTTTTGCTCGGCTTCTTCACGGTCGGGGTCAGCGTCAGCCCCAGGTACGCGGCCAGCTTGTCCGCAAAATCGAGCCGCAGGGAGCGCTCGCCGCGAACGAATCTTGAGATACTCGCACGCTGTACACCGGTTTCTTCTTCGATCCGTTGCAGCGGCAGTCCACTGTCGAGGATGGCTTGTCGCAGAATGTCCGACATCGGGTTCTCGGTCGCCATCGTGTCAATTGTCACAGACGACGTGCCCGATCACAAGTCCGTTAGTCCTGGAGATTCGCTGATGAGGGTTCCGCCGAACCGCCCGGCGCGTCGGCGAGAGTCACCAGGGGGGGGCGGCCGCACCGGTGCTCCACGGAAACCAGAATCGCTCCTTCCAACGACCGCAATGCACGTCGAGCGGTGCCACGCGGCATCCGCAACGCGGACAAGTTCAGCGGTACCGTACGTTCGTTGCGGCACCCGGCTTCCCGCCAGACGACCAACCCGACCGCCAGCGCCTTCCCCGGGAGTGCTGACGCGGCCTCGATCCATTGCCACGGGATCGGCCCTTTGAGGAACTTCTCGCCGGCCTTGTGTCGGGGCGAGCGCTTCTCCGTCCTGGTCGGAATGTCGCTGGGGAGCGATTCAAGGTGCGTGGCGTTGAAGGGATCGAACACGGCATCACCCAATACGGGAAGAGAAGACAGACCCAACTAGACTGAAATAAGACTAGGCGGGTGTACCACGGGTGGCGCAAGTGGTGTACCACGGATGGTACAGGTGGGTGCGTCACAAGTGGCACAGGCCCGCCGGTTCGAGGTCGGCGAGAATCCGCTGTACGACCGCCCACATTCGTTCGCCGCGCGGGTCCGAGTACCGGTCGGGGTGGCGCACGATCTTCGCCTCGGTCTTCAACGGAAAACCCGGTAGCACCCACTCGGAGGCTCGTTGCATTGCGTCCTGCATCCGCGCGGTTTCGGCGTCGATGTCCTCGGTGCTGGCCTCGATCAGAAACGCATCGTGGACCGGGCAACACACAGTGATCCCGCTTTCGGTCGCGAGACACGCCGCGAGCCGCATCATTTCGGCACCGTTCCCCTGCATCGGGAAGTTCCTCAGCGACCGCGGGTTGACGTTCGCCCCGACGCGAACCGTCCAACCGAAGACCGTGCTCAGTTCGCCGGTGAGGATCGCGCGTTCCTCGATCGCATCCGACCATTCCCAGAACCGCCTGAACGTGCGCTGGTGGAGCCCGAGCAGTTCCCGCCCCCGGCGAACCGGGACGCCGAGCTTGCGGGCCAAGCCGTCGGCGCTCAGGCCGTACAGCACACCGAGCGCCACCGTCTTGAATTGGTCGCGTTCCTGCCCGTGCGTCTTCTTCGTCGCGCTCGGCGGCACTGCGCCGGCCAACCTCGCGAACGTCAGGTAGAAGTCGCCCGACGTGTACGCCTCCATCATCTTCGGGTCGCGGGAAAGCGCCGCGGCGATGGCGAGTTCCTGTTGTGACCAATCGACGTAGGCCAGCGCTCGTCCGGGCTCCGGCCGGATCAGGGAGCGCAACCACGCGCTCGGTCCGAACACGAATCGGGAGTTTGACGGCTGGTTGCGTCCAGTCCGTGACCGGAACACCGACAAGAGCGTTCGATTCCTGCCGTCGCTCCCGACCGCGAGATCGTTCAGCCGCATCTGCCCGAGCGTGTGCCGCAACTCACGCATCGGCCCGACCTGCGCCGGGTACGACTTCGCCAGCTCGCGAAACGTCTCGTCGTCGAGTGCGAGCGCTCCGCTCGGGAGCCGCGGCCACGGGATACGCGTTCGGCTGAGGTACGCGGCCCACCGTTCCGCTGAGAAGGTCACCGGGCTGTCGAAGGGCACGCGCCCCCTTGAGCCGACCATCTCGGTGTCGAGAACCGCAGCGCCCGATCGCGATGCGGGATCGGGCCGTCGGCCGGTGGGGACGAACACGTTGTAATCCCGGTCGATCTCCTGCACCAACCGGCACTTGATCCTGTCCCAGTTCGCACCAAGGCTGCGGAGGGTGGGAACGTCGATTGGGACACCGTTCGCTTCCATCCGGGCGACTGCCGCCATGTAGCGGCCGCGAAGCAGCGCACGGGGTAGATCGAGGTGCGGCACCATCCGCGGCAGCAACCACGTGAGAGAATCGACGTCCGATTGACAGTAATCGAGCAGCGCGTTGCGCTCGGTGTCGGCGTACTCGCCCCCGCGCATGGCAAGCGATCGCATGGCGTCCTTTTCGGCGGCGTCGAGGGCGTCCAATCCGAAATAGGCGAGCGCCCCGAGCAACCCGTTGCCGTGCGGGGCCGGGCACCCGTTGGTGAGGTTTCGGAACTCGGTGAACAGGTCGAGAACCCGGACGGGGAGCGGCCAGTTCAAAGCCAGATGGCATCCCAGTTCAGCAGACGCGTAGTACGCGACGAACAGCTCATCGGGACCGGCCGAGTACTGCGGCATCGGGGGCGGATGGTCCGTGAGCCAGACGCGAACGAGCCGGCCCGACCGGAGCCCCCGTGCAACGACGCACAGGGGTTCCGGCCGGTGCCCGTCCGGCGCGCGGAACTCGAAGTCCACGCACCAGATTTCGCGAAAGCAGCCGAGTGCTTCCACGGGTTAGACCCAATGCCCTTCAGTTAAGCGGAAAGCCGGTGCCTCCTTGGTATTGTGGGGTTG
>NZ_JBHYGG010000239.1:16967-59664 GCF_051859125.1 Gemmata sp. | reverse complement strand
GTACCCCTCGCCTGGTCCAACCTCGCGCACGACAAGGTGCGGTTCGCGCTGTTCACCGCGGGCATCGGGTTCGCCGTCGTCCTCATGGGCGTGCAACTCGGCATCATGAACGCGATGCTCGACAGCAACACCGTGCTGCTCCGCCGCACCGGCGCCGACCTCGTGCTCGTCAACCCGGCCCGCAAGTCGCTGCTGTTCCGCGAGGGGGTCAACCGCCGCCGCGCCGAACTCGCGCGGCAGGTGCCGGGGGTCCGCGGCGTCGAGCCGCTGTACGTCGACTACCACCTCGGCATGCTCCGGCACACGGCCGCCGACCCCGGCGAGCGGACCCAGACCCGGCGCATCCGCGTCGTCGGCGTGGACCCCGACGCGGGGCTGCTGAACCTCCCGGGCGTGACGGCGGCCGACTGGGAGCGGCTCCGGGTGCCGGGCACCGCCCTCTACGACCGCAAGGGCCGCCCCCACCCGGACCAGGCGCGGCACCCCGGCGAGACGGTCTTCGGCGCGCTGGCCGACGGCGTGCAGACCGAACTCGCGGGCCGCGACGTCACGCTGGTCGGCACCGGGTTCGAACTGGGGTTCGACTTCGGCACCGACGGCACGCTCGTCGTCAGCGACCGCACGTTCGCGGGCTGGATCCGGGCCCCGTACACCGCCCCCGGCGCCGACCCGCTCGCGGAGATCGACCTCGCGTGCGTGCGGGTCGAGCCCGGCGCGAGCCCCGCCGAGGTGCAGCAGCGGCTCCGCCACCTGTTCGCCCCCGGCGGCGACGTGGACGTGCTCACGCTGCCGCAGATGGTCGCCCGCGAGAAGTGGTTCTGGTGGACCAACACGCCGATCGGGTTCGCGTTCGGGGCCGGGGTCGTCCTCGGGTTCGTCGTCGGGCTGGTGATCTGCTACCAGATCCTGTCGAGCGACATCGCCGACCACGTCGCCGAGTACGCGACCCTCAAGGCCATGGGGTACCCGAACCGGTACCTCAGCCTCGTCGTGCTGCAGGAGGCGCTGATCCTCGCGGCGATGGGCTACGTCCCCGGGATCATCGTGACGCTCGTGACGTACGCCGGGCTGACGCGGCTCACCGGGCTCCCGATGGAGCTGACGCCCCCGCGGGCGGGCCTGATCCTGGGGCTCACGGTGGCGATGTGCGTCGGCAGCGCGTGGCTCGCCGTGGGCAAGGCGAAGAAGGTGGACCCGGCCGATGTGTTCTGAGGAGCAGCACGGGAAGCAGTCGGCCCACGGGGGACACAGAAGGCACGGATGGAAAGACGGAGGCACGGAGCTTGTCTCGTCGCTTCGGCGGCGACCCGCTTCGGGTTTCTGAACTCCTGTGGCTTCCGTGTAGTCTGTGGATCAACTTCTTCTCGGCCCCTCCCCACCGGCACCGAGATCGAAAGGGTAGGACCCGGCCGATGTCTTCCAGCACCCCGCTCCCGCCGCCCGGGTCGCCGGTCCTCCGCATCAGCGGGGTGAACCACCACTTCGGCACCGGCGACACCCGCACCCAGGTGCTGTTCCACAACACCCTGGAGGTGATGCCCGGCGAACTGGTCATCATGAGCGGGCCGTCCGGGTCCGGGAAGACGACGCTGCTCACGCTCGTCGGCGGACTCCGCACGCTGCAGGACGGGCAGATCGAGGTGTGGGACGGGGACCGCGGCGGCTACCGCACGCTCCGCGGCACCCCCGAGCCCGAGCTGGTCCACGTCCGCCGGCTCATCGGGTTCATCTTCCAGCGGCACAACCTGTTCGACTCGCTCACAGCGATGCAGAACGTGCGCATGGCGCAGCGCCTCAAGAGCACCACCGGCGACCCGGACGCCGACGCCCGCGACCTGCTCCAGTACCTCATGCTCGGCACCCTCGACATCCAGGGGAAGACGCAGAAGGTGCGGTTCGACTACAAGCCGGCGCAGCTCTCCGGCGGCCAGCGGCAGCGGGTCGCCGTCGCCCGGGCGCTCGTGAACCGGCCGAAGCTCGTGCTGGCCGACGAGCCGACCGCGGCGCTCGACGCGAACTCCGGCCTCGCCGTGGTGACCCTGCTCCAGAACCTCGCCCGCACGCGGCCCGACGAGGAGGTCGGTGCCCTCGTGCGGACCGGCGACGACGCGGGCGAGGCCGGCCGGCTCGCGGACTGGCAGGTGCCGCTGTTGCGGCAGATCGCGACCGCGACCGGCACCACGAGCCTGATCGTCACGCACGACGCGCGGATCATGAACCTGGCCGACCGCATCGTTCACATGGAGCGGGGCCGGATCGAGTCGAACGTGGTCGTGGCCGAGCGGCTGTTCGTCCGCAACGGGCTCCGCCAGAGCGCCGCGTTCGCGGCCATCCTCCCCGAGGAACAGCAGAAGATCGCCGACGAGTTGCTGGTCGGCGTCCACCCGGACCTCGCCGTGCGGCCGGACCAACTCGCCGCCAGCCCGGGGCGGGTCGAGGTGTACGAGCCGGGGCAGGACGTGGTCCGCGCCGGCGACCCGGTGGGCGAGCACAGCAAGTTCTACCTGATCCGCCGCGGGACGGTCGAGGTGTGGCGGGCGCCCGAGGGGGAGCCGCTGCGGCGGGTCGCGGAGCTGGGGCCGGGGCGGTACTTCGGCGAGGTCGCGCTGCTGATGGACCAGCCGCGGAACGCGACCGTCCGGGCCGCGACCCGCGTGGAGGTGTACGCCGTGGACCGGGCGACGTTCGACCGGTACAAGACCGTGAGCCGCCCGTTCATCGACCGCATCCTGGAGAACTTCGGCCCCGCCGGCGAGGCGTGACCGCCCGCGCGGGCGCGAGTCGCCGACCTTCGCCGGTCGTGCCGGCGGCCCCGGACGCGCCGCCGGGGGTTCCGGCGTTCCGGGGGCGTTCACGCTTCCGCTGCGCCGCACCCGGTGGTAGCATCGTGTCGTCGGGCCGGCTCGCCGACCGGCCGCACCCGTCGCGGGAATCCATCCGAGGCTCTTCTCCATGCGTTCCGTTCTGTCAATCATCCTGGGCGGGGGCCGCGGCACGCGCCTGTTCCCGCTCACGAAGAACCGGTCCAAGCCCGCCGTGCCCGTCGCCGGCAAGTACCGCCTGATCGACATCCCGATCTCGAACTGCATCAACAGCGACCTCAACAACATCTACATCCTGACGCAGTTCCTCAGCGTCAGCCTGCACCGGCACATCGCCAACACGTACAAGTTCGACATGTTCAGCCAGGGGTTCGTCGAGGTGCTCGCGGCCCAGCAGACCAACGAAAGCGCCGACTGGTACCAGGGGACCGCCGACGCGGTCCGCCAGAACATCTCGTACATCGAGCGGGAGAACCCGGACGAGGTGCTGATCCTCTCGGGCGACCAGCTGTACCGCATGGACTTCCGCCAGCTGATCGAGACGCACCGCGGGCACCGGGCCGACGTGACCATCGCCGCGATCCCGGTCCCCGAGAAGGACACCGCCGGGTTCGGCCTACTCAGCATGGACACGCACAGCCGGGTGACCGGGTTCGTCGAGAAGCCGAAGACCGCCGAGGAGCGGGCCCCGTACCACACGTCGGCCGAGTGGATCGAGAAGCGGGGCATCCCGTGCAACGGCCGGCACTACCTCGCGAACATGGGGATCTACCTGTTCAAGACCGAGGTGCTCTACGAGCTGCTCACCGCCAAGCCGCTGGCCACCGACTTCGGCAAGGAGGTGTTCCCGCGGAACTACAAGACCAAGAAGGTGTGCGCGCACCTGTTCGACGGGTACTGGGAGGACCTGGGCACGATCCGCAGCTACCACGAGTCGAGCCTCGCCCTGGCCAGCTCGAAGCCGCCGTTCGACTTCTTCACCCCGGACGGGGTCATCTACACCCGGATGCGGAACCTGCCGGCGAGCCGGTTCGACGGGGCCACGCTCACCGAGAGCGTCGTCGCCGACGGGTGCGCGATCGGGGCCGGGTCCCGGGTCGAGCGGAGCCTCATCGGGGTCCGCAGCCGGATCGGCAACGACTGCGTGATCACCGACACCGTGGTCCTCGGCTCGGACTCGTTCGAGACCGACGCCCAGCGGGCCGAGAACGCCCGGGTCGGCCGCCCGTCGCTGACCGTGGGCGACAAGACGGTCATCGAGAAGGCGATCCTCGACAAGGACTGCCGGATCGGCCGCGGGGTGAAGCTGGTCAACAAGGACCGCCGCCAGGAGGCCGACGGCCCCAACGGCATGTACCACATCCGCGACGGGATCATCTGCATCCCCCGCGGGGCGGTCGTCCCCGACGGGGTCGTGATCTGACGCGGCCCGCGGGCCGGGACGCGTGGGGACCGTGCGGGCCGCGGGTGCGGCCGGGCGGCCCGCAGCCCCGGCGTACAACGCCCGCTCCCGACGGAATTTACGGGGTTGACAGGCCGTTCGCGGCCGGCCATCGTTGAGGTGGATGGACCCTGATGCGTCGCTCCGGGCCGGCCCGCCCGGACCCGTCCCGCCGGGGCCGTTCCGCCCCCTCCCCCGGTCGACCGGGGCGGGGCCGCCGGAGCTGCCCGCGAGGCCCTACCACCGCGAGCCGTATGTCCGAGACGAAAACGCCGTACCCCCCGAGCCCGCCCGACGTCCCCGAGGGGCTGTCCGACTACGCCGACTCGTTCGCCCGCCAGCAGAACCGGGTCCTCACCGGCCTGTTCACCTTCCTCATCTTCTACTTCGCCGCAATCGCCCTGTTCGTCATGCTCGGCGCGTGGTGCGCCGCCACCCTCGGCGGCCGGTACGACGCGCTCCGGGTCGCCGGGCTGGTCCTCAGCGCGACGTTCGTTCTGTTCCTGGTGAAGGGGTTCTTCAAGCGGCCGGCGGTCAACCGCGACACCTACGTCGAGGTCACCGACGACGACCACCCGGTGCTGTTCGACTTCCTCCACCAACTGTGCGACGAACTCGGCGCGCCGTTCCCGCACCGCGTGTACGTGTGCCCGGACGTGATCGCCGAGTACTCGGTCAGCACCTCGCTCCTGAACCTCGTCGCCGAGCCGCGGCGGGAGTTGCTCGTCGGCATGGGGCTGGTGAACTGCACGAACCTGAGCGAGTTCAAGGCGGTCCTCGCGCACGAGTTCGGCCAGTTCTGCCACCTGGGCCGGTCCAAGAGCTACTGCGCCGTGGTGCAGCACATCGTGTTCGACCTGATCGAGGGCGAGGACCCGGTCGACCGGCTCCTGCGGCGGCTCCGGCGCGACCCGGCCGACCGCCGGTTGGGGCTCGAGGCGGTGACGTGGCCGGTCGTGTACCCGGTGAGCTGGGTGCTCGACGCCGGCCACGCGGTCCTGTGGCTGGTGCTCAGGGCGGTCGCCCTGCCGGGCCGCGGGATGGTGTGGGAGCAGGAGTTCCACGCCGACCTCGTGGCCGTCAGCGCCGCCGGGAGCGACGCGCTGACGCACGCCCTGCTCCGGGCCCGGTTCGGGATGCGGACGTTCAACGCCGCGCTCGACGAGCTGACGGGGCTCGCCGAGGACCGCGGCGTGTACACGAACGACGTGTTCCTGCACCAGGACCGGGCCGCGGCCCTCGTGCGGTGGCGGGAGGGCCGACCGGACCTGGGCCTGCCCCCGGCGCTGACCGAGCCCGGGGCCGGCGAGGCGGTCCGGGTGTTCGGCTCGGGCGAGGACGACGCCGAGGACGAGAACACGCCGCCGATGTGGCGGGGGCACCCGGCCAACTCGTTCCGCGAGGAGAACGCCAAGGAGCACTTCGTCCCCGCGGTCACGGACCACCGGTCGCCGTGGCTCCTCTTCGACCACCCGGCCGACCTCAAGGAGCGGATGGCCTACGAGTTCTACCGGGCCGCGTACCAGATCCGCCGGAGCACCGAACTGACCCCGGCCGCCGAGGTCCAGGCGCTCATCGACGCGGAGCACCCCGACGCCGGCCCGGCCCAGGCCGCCGCGAGCCGCATCCTGGAGTCGGGCACGCTGCCGGTCCCGGCCGCGGGCGAGTCGATCAACCTGGTCCCCAGCGAGGAGCAACTCCCGGTCGTTGCGGCCCTCGCGCCCCCGGTCCGGCCGGCGGCCCCGCCCACGCCCACGCCCACGCCCGCCCCGGTCCCCCGAGCCCCGCAGCCCGCCGCCCCCGAGCCCGCGGCCCGGCCGCCGGTTCCCGCCGCGGAGGAACTCAGGGGCGAGACGGCGATCGACGAGGTCATCCGCGTCGTCGACGCCGAGGTGCCGCCCGTCGGGCGGGGGACCGAGCCCCCCGCCCCCGCTCCCGCCCCCGTCGCGCGGGTCGCCCCGATCGTCATCGCCCCGCCCGCGGACCACGCGGAGCCCGCCGGGGCTGCAGCGGCCGAGGAGTCGGTCGCGTTCGCCGAGGCGGTTCCGGCCGAGCCCCCCCCGCCCGTCGCGCAGCCGGCATCGGGCGCGGTGCCCGGGGCGCTGGCGGAGCGCGTCCCGGCGGCGGAACCGGCCGGCGACGTTGCCGGCGCTCCCGAGCCGTCCACCGGCCTCCGGGTCGGCAGCGACTCGTCGCTCGAACGGCTCCTGGGGGCCGCCGTTCTCATGGAACTCCCGGTGCCCGCCGGGTTGCCCGATACACTCGCCGAGGGTGACGGGATCCGCGCGTTCACGGACGACAGCAGTTTCAGCATCTCGGACCCCGAGCCGCACGCCGCCGAGCCCGCACCCGTCGCGGCCGCGGCCGAACCGGTCGCCCCGGTCCCCGAGGCGCACGCCGCGCCCGAGGAGCCGCACCCGCCCGGCGCGGAGTTGTACGAAACGGCGGCCCCGCTCGCGGCGGAGACGCTGCCCGAAGCGTCGGGGGTACCCGTCGGGGCGGACCACGACGACCCGCCCCTCGCCGAACGGGGGCCGGCCGGGTCGGCGCTGATCGCGGTGGCCGAGACGGAGCGCCAACCGTTCGCGTACCCCGCGCCCCCCGAGCTGTTCGCCGAGGCGTTCTCGGACGCTCCCGCGGCCGAGGCGGTCGCCGCGCACGAAGCCGAACCCGCCCCGACGCCCGTGGCCCATCCCACGGTCGCGTTCGGTTCGGCAGCGGTCGCGAAGCTGGCGGCCGACGGCCCCGACGACGAGGCGGAGGCGTACCTGATCCCGGGAGCGACGGGCGCGCCGCCCGTCGCGGGGCGGGCGCCCCGGCGCGCCCAGGACAGTTCCAGCGGCGGGTCGAAGATCGCGGTGGGCCGGAGCGAGGCGGCGCAGCAACCGCCGCCGCTGACGCCCGAGGAGGAAGAGTCGATCTACACGCTCGACCCCCGCGGGCCGGGCGGGTCGTCGCTGCTCGGCGGGTCGAAGCCGCCGTCGTCCACGCCGCTGGTCAAGATCGGGGTCGGTAACCTGGCGGCGACGGGGGGCTCGGCCGCCGGGACGCCGTCGCCCCGCCCCGCGTTCGGGTCGGCCCCGGCCGCGAAGGCCGACGC
The DNA here is from genome assembly GCF_051859125.1 of Gemmata sp. Lineage (NCBI taxonomy): Bacteria > Pseudomonadati > Planctomycetota > Planctomycetia > Gemmatales > Gemmataceae > Gemmata > Gemmata sp. Next base: position 52,301 of record NZ_JBHYGG010000239.1, on the reverse strand, counting down.
GGGCGCGACCCCGGTCCCGCGCCCGGCGGTGGAAGCGGTCCCGGCCCCGGCACTGGTGGCGGCGAGCGTGTTCGAGACGCTGGTCCCCGCCGCGGGCCGCCGCCCCGCGGTCCGCATCACGTTCGTGAAGCCCGGCGAGAAGTCCCCGATCGGGAACGTGTGATACCAGCTCGGGTCGAAGAGTAACCCACGTTCTTGACCTCCCCCTCGTGGGGGAGGTCACTCCGAGTCTTCGAGGAGCGGGTGGGGTCAACTCGTGAGAGCCGCTGAGGCGTTCCCCCACCCGGCTCGCAGAGCCTCGCAACCCTCTCTACCAGGGGGAGTACCAGACTCCCCCACGGCTCACCGATCACCCGGATATGGTATGAGGGACGCAGTTCGCGGTACCGCCCGCCACCTCACAGCGCCCGCTCGAAGATCGGGAACCGGCCCTGCTCCTTGAAGTACCGGCTGTAGAAGAGGACGAGGTACTTCACGTCGGACGGGCACTGCGCGGCGAAGGCGTCCACGGACCCGTCGGTCATCTCCTCGCTCAGCGCCGACAGCAGCGTCAGGGCCGCCGGGGCCGCCCGCTCGGGCTCCAGCGCGATAAAGCTGAACAGGCCGTTGACCCGCTTCGTGTTCAGCCCCTCGGTGCCGAACGCGCCCAGCCGGAAGCACGGGGCCAGCGGGTCCACCTTCCGCACGTCGGCGTAGTCCCGACAGTCCAGCCCCAGCCCGACCGCGTAGGGGAGCCCGGTGCCCCGCGCCCGCAGCACCCGCACGGCGCCGGCCGGGAAGTACGGGTTCTCGAAGAAGTGCGCCGCGAGCTTCTCTTGCGGCAGGCGCAGAACGCCCCGGCCCACCGCCGCGAGGGCCGGGATGTCCTCGGGCACCAGCGGCTCGACCGGGACCGACTTGTCGAGCAGCGTCGGCATGTCGCCGATCGCGCTCCAGTAGTTGATGACGTCGCGGGCGTGCGCGAACCCGTGGTCGGCGAAGAACCGCAGCACCGGCGCCCAGTCGCGGCGGTACGCGGCGAACAGCTTCGTGAGCCGGCGGGCCCTCGCCGCTTGCACCGCGGCGTCGAGCAGCGCCGGGGCGGCCGCCTCCGCCCCCGGCACGCACCACGGGAAGCTGACGCGGCCCTGCTCGGGTTCGAGCACGCAGTACCCGACGACCCGGCCGCCGTCCTCGGCGTAGAACCGCGTGGTCGGGTCGAAGGCGGGGGCGCCGGTCCGCTTGGCGACGTCCGCGGCGGTCGCGGGCTTGAACCCGGGCAGCGCGGCCGCGGCGGCGTTGAAGACCGCGACCTGGGCGGTCTCGTCGTCGGGCTGGAAGGTGCGAATGTTCACGGGCGTTCGTGGGACTGAACCAGGAGGATCGCGTCACCGACATCGTAACTACTTTGCGGCGCCGCGGCGAACGCGGTTCCGGGCGATCCGTGATTGCCAGCGCCCCTTGGGGTTGCTTCGCCGTCGCACCGGGCGGTAACCTCTGCCCGCGCCCGAAGGAGACCGCATGACACCCGCGGACGGCCCGCAGCCCTTGAACCGCTTAGTCCCCGTCGGATCGCAAACGGTCGCCGCTGCCGAGAGAGCCCCCGCCCCGCGGTCGTGGTGCGCCTCCCGGGCGCTCCTCGTCGCGCTCGTCGTGCTCGGCACCGGCCTGCGGGTCGTGCCGATAGTGCAGAACCGGAACCTGTGGATCGACGAGGCGATGCTGGCGCTCAACCTGGTCGAGCGCACGCCGGCCGGGCTCCTGGAACCGCTGTCGTGGAACCAGGGCGCGCCGGCCGGGTTCCTGCTCGCCACGAAGTTCACCATCACGGCCGCCGGCGCGTCCGAGTGGGGGCTGCGGCTGTTCCCGTTCGTCGCATCGGTCCTCGGGCTGGCCGGGTTCGCGTGGGTGTCGCGCCGGGTGCTCGCGCCGCCGGCCGCTGCGCTGGCCCTCGCGCTGTTCGCGGTGAACCCGGTGCTCATCAGCTACGCGGCCGAGTGCAAGCAGTACGTGGTGGACGCGGCGGTCGCCACCGGGCTCCTCGGCGTCTCGCTCGCCCTGCTAAACGGCGCGGCCGACAGGTGGCGGCACGCGGTACTGGCGGCGTGCGGCGCGGCCGCCGTCTGGTTCTCGCACCCGGCGGCGTTCGTCCTGGGCGGCATCGGAACGGCCCTGCTCGCCGACGCCGCGTTCGCGAGGGACCGCCGCCGGCTGGTCGCGGCCGCGGGCACCGTGGCGTGCTGGCTGGCGAGCTTCGTTGCGTGCTACGCTCTCACGCTGAAGCACCTCGGCAACAGCCGCTACCTGCTCGACTACTGGGCCGGGCACTTCCTGCCGCTGCCGCCGACCGGCCCCGGCGACGCGGTGTGGCTCGTGGACCACGTCGTGGACTTCTTCATTTACCCCGGGGGCCTCGGCGGGTCCGAGTTCACGCTCGGCGGTCTCGCGGCGCTCCTGGGGCTCGCGGGTGTCGTGGACCTGGCGCGGCGGCGGCGGCCGGTGGCGGTCGCGCTGGTCCTGCCGGCGGTGCTCGCCCTTGCGGCGTCCGGGGCGCAGAAGTACCCGTTCGCGGGCCGACTGCTCCTGTTCCTCGTCCCGCTCGCGCTGCTCGCCGTGGCACAGGGGGCGTGTCGCGTTGCCGCGGGCCTGCGGGCCGTTCACCCGACAGCGGGGGCGCTCCTCGTCGGGCTCCTCGCCCTCGGGGCCGTGCTCGAAACGTCGCAATCGTTCAAGCGGCCGGTGCGGCACGAACAGATCACCGAGGTGCTGGGCGAACTCCGGGGCCGGCTCCGGCCCGGCGACCGGGTGTACCTGTACTACGGGGCCGCGCCGGCGTTCACGTTCTACACCCGCGACACCCCCCTGCCCGTGCCCGTGACCTTCGGCACCGAGTCACGGGGCGACCGCACCGCGTACCGCGACGAACTCCGCCGGTTCGCCGGCGAGCCGCGGGTGTGGGTCGTGTTCGCGCACCGGTACCGGGACGAGGAGTCGCTCCTGCGGGGCTACGCCGAGTCGCTCGGGGAGTGCCGGGCCGAGGTGCTCCGGCCCGGCGCGGCCGCGTACCTGTACGACTTCCGGGCGGCCCGGGAACGTTAGTCCGTCTGTGCGACGTGTGCGGCGCGCCGGGGCGGGGAACCGGCCCGACCCCGCTTGAACCGTGCCCCGGGGCCGGGTATGGTCAAGTGTGGCGGTCGGGCTCCCCCGGAGGCGGTGACCATGCGCGAACATCGGATGCACAGGCGAGGGTTCCTCGGGGCCGTCGCCCTCACGGCCGTCGGCGGCCCGGTGGCGCTGGCCCAGAACGCCGCCGAGAAGAAGGTCGACCCGATCAACCTCCCGCTCGACAAGTCCGACGTGTGGACCCTGCACTTCCGGTACAAGGTGCCCCGGATCGCCACGCTCGACACCCTCGATGCGACCGGCAAGAAGGTCAAGAAGACCATCTGGTACATGTGGTACCAGGTGTACAACATGAGCGGGGAGCCGCAGACGTTCCTCCCCGAGTTCGAGCTGGTGACGAAGGACCTGAATACGGCCCACCTCGACCAGCCCGAGCCGTACCTGCTGGAGCAGCTCAAGAAGGTCGAGGACCCGACCGGCATCCTCGGGTTCCAGTCCACGATCACGATCTCGAAGCGGCCGATCCCGCCGAGCAAGCCCGACGCGATCCCCCGCGCCGTGTCCGGCGTGGCGATCTGGACCGACATCTTCGAGAAGGCCCCGAACACGAACAAGTTCAGCGTGTACGTCCTCGGCCTGTCGAACGGCCTGGCCGTCGAGGAAACCCCGACGGGCGAGAGGCTCATCAAGCGGAAGACGCTCCAGATCAACTTCGTCCGCCCCGCCGACGACATCAACCCGCAACTGGCCGACTTCGCGGCCGATGAGGGGAACGGCCCCGCCGAGCGGTGGATCTACCGCACCGTGTCGAGCGTGAAGCCGAAGGCCCCGCAGTGAAGGGGTGAGCCGCTGTGCGGCTGCCCGCGGCGGCGGAGATTTCTTGGCGGCGGCCGGTGCCCGTGCCGGCCTTTCGGCCGCCGGTGACCGGCTCAATTCCCCTCGCACGGGCCTCCGGCCCGTGCCCCCCAACCGCAACCCAACCCCAACCGCCGCGACGGGCTCCCGCCCGGGGTGCCGGCGCGACCTGAGGGGGCGGCGTGCCCCTGGCAAGCCGGCTTGTTCCCGGGAGCCGGGTGGGTTATAAGCCCTCGGACTCCACCGACCACGGACACGGACGGCCGAGGGGCAATGCGCAACTTCCTGCGAATCCTGAGATACTCCTGGCCCTACCGCTACCGCCTCCTCGCGTCCGTCGGGTGCGCGCTGATGGTCGCGGCTCTGTGGAGCCTGAACCTCTCCGCGATCTACCCCGTTCTCAAGATCCTCAGCACCGACAAGAACCTGCACCAGTGGGTCGATAGCGAGATCGAGAACTACCAGCAGCAGCTCGACAACCGGGCCCGCCTCAAGCGGCTCGAGGAGCTGCACGTGCTGCTCAAGGAGATCGAGCAGAACCCGAACAAGAGCCAGACCGAGACGGTCGAGCGGAAGGCCACCGAGGAACTCGCCAAGCTCGAGGGCGAGCGGAGCGACCTCGCGACGTGGGTGTACCGGTACCAGTGGATCAAGGCCAAGGTGATGCGGCACGTCCCGGAGGACCGGTTCGAGACGTTCGTCTGGCTCCTCGCCATCGTCATCGTCGGGCTCATGCTCAAGGGCGCGTTCGAGTTCACCCACGAGGCGCTGGTCGGGAGCGTCACCAACCACACGCTGTTCGACCTCCGCAACGGGTTCTTCCGCCGCGCCCTGCACCAGGACGTGCGGCAGCTCGCGGCCACCGGCACGGCCGAGCTGATGGCCCGGTTCACGAACGACACCGAGCAGGTCGGCACCGGGCTGAAGGTGGTGTTCGGCCGCATGGTCGGCGAGCCGCTCAAGGCCGTCGCGTGCTTCGTCGTCTCGTGCGTGATCAGCTGGCAGCTCACGCTCGTGTTCGTGCTCCTGGTGCCGCTCACCATCGTGTGCCTGGTCCGCGTCAGCAAGATGATGCGGAAGGCCGCGAAGAAGGTGCTGGAGCGGATGTCGGCGATGTACAAGGTGGTCCGCGAGACGTTCGACGGGGTGCGGGCCGTGAAGGGGTTCACCCGGGAGCCGCACCAGCGGCGGCGGTTCCGCGCGGCCAGCCGGGACTTCATGCAGAAGGCCATGCGGATGATCTACATCGACGCGGCCACCGGGCCGATCGTCGAGGTGCTGGTCGTCGCCGCCATCAGCCTCGCGCTCGCGTCCGGCACGTACCTGGTCGTCACCGGGAACACGCACATCTTCGGGTTCCGGATGACGGGCCAGCCGCTCGAGTTCGCCACGCTGCTCCAGCTCTACGCGTTCCTCGCGGCGACCGCCGACCCGGTCCGCCGGCTCACGAGCGTGTACACGAAGGTCCAGGTCGCCGAGGCGGCCGCGAACCGCATCTTCGAGCTGTACGACCGGATGCCCGCGGTCACCGCCAACCCGAACGGCCCGCGGCTGTTCGAGGTGCGGGCGGAGCGGGCCGCCGGGCGCGCCGCGGCCCGCCGGGACCTGGAGGCGTCGCTCCGCCGGCCCCCGACCGGCGCCGAACTGGCCGCCCGGCTCGGCGTGCCCCTCGCGGAGCTGGAGGGGAGCATCGAGTTCCGCAACGTGTGCTTCTCCTACGACCCGGTGCAGGCGACGCTCAGCAACGTGAGCTTCACCGTGCGGGCCGGGGAGACGGTCGCCATCGTCGGCGGGAACGGGAGCGGGAAGACGACGCTGCTCGGGCTCCTCATGCGGTTCTACGACCCGGACCACGGGGCCGTGCTGATCGACGGGGTGAACCTGCGGGTCGCGCACCTCCGCTCGCTGCGGAAGATGATCGGCCTGGTGACCCAGGACACGCAACTGTTCGACGGCTCCGTGTTCGACAACATCGCGTTCGGCAAGCGCGGCGCGACCCGGGCCGAGGTGGAGGAGGCCGCGAAGAAGGCCCACGCCCACGACTTCATCACCGCCAAGCCGCACGGGTACGACGCGCCGATGGGCGAGGGCGTCGGCATCCAGTTCTCCGGCGGCGAGAAGCAGAAGATCGCGCTGGCCCGGGCCATCCTCCGCGACCCGAGCGTGCTGATCCTCGACGAGTTCACGAGCCAGATCGACGCGGCCAGCGAGAACGACATCCACACGGTCCTCAAAGAGTTCGTCAAGGGCCGCACGGTGTTCCTCATCACCCACAAGCTGCACACCCTGGAGATCGCCGACCGCATCGTGGTCATGGACGCCGGCATGGTGGTGGACATCGGCACGCACCCCGAGTTGGTCGCCCGGTGCCCGTTCTACCAGCGGCTGTGCGACCCCGGCTCCGCCCGGAAGGCCGCCTGATGGGCGCCGCAACTGCTCCCGCCACGGCCGCGGCGAAGACCTGGTGGCACAGGCCTCTGGCCCGTGTCGGGTCGTCACAGGCCAGAGGCCTGTGCCACCCGGCCCGTCTCCTGGTCTCCTGGTCCCCGTGCCTTCTCGCCGCCCTGCTGTTCTTCGCCCAGCTCGGGCACCGCGACCTGTTCAGCAGCCACGAGGCGCGGGCCGCCCAGAACGCGCAGCGGATGCTCGACACCGGCGAGTGGGGCGTCCCCGTGCTGTTCGACGGCCGGGCCGACCTCCAGAAGCCGCCGCTGTACTACTGGGCGGTCGCCGCCGTCGGGCGGCTCAACGGCGGCGTCGTGTCCGAGTGGGTCGCGCGGTTCCCGGCGGCGCTGGCGGGGCTGGTGTGCGTGTTCATCGTGTCTGCCGCGCTGCGCTCCGAAGGCCGGCCGACGGCGGCGCTGGTCGCGGCGGTCGCGCTCGGGACCGCGAACCACTTCACCGGAATCAGTCGCACCGCCCGCATCGACGTGCCGCTCGCGTGCGCCGTGCTGGCGTCGCTGCTCGCGTTCTACCGCGGGTGCCGCGCCGCCCCCCTGCCCTGGCACCTGCTCTCGGCGGTCGCCGCCGGTGCCGCGGTCCTGCTGAAGGGGCCGGTCGCGCTCGCGCTGATCGGCCCGGCGGCGGTCGCGTGGCTGCTCGTCGAGCAGCGGTTCTCGGCCGCGCGGCTCCCGCTGCTGTCGGCGCTGCTCGGGCCGGTCGTCGTTCTCGCGGTCGCGGCCCCCTGGTTCCTGTGGGTGAACGCGGCGACCGACGGCGAGTTCTTCCGCGTGTTCTTCTGGCACCACACGGTCGCCCGCTACACCGGCTCGTCGCCGCAACTCGCGACGCACCCGTGGTGGTACTACGCCCCGCGGTTCGCGATCGACTTCCTCCCGTGGACGCCCGCACTCGTCGGCCTCGCGGTCTGGTCGGTGCGGTCCGGCCACTGGCGCGGCGACACGCTGTTCCGCTTCGGGACTGTCGCGGCCGTCGTGATGATCGGCGTGCTGTCGACCGCGAAGTTCAAGCGGGCCGACTACCTGCTCCCGGCGTACCCGTTCGCGGCGCTCGCGCTCGGCTGCGCCGCCGATTCGTGGCTCGCATCTCGGACACGCGCCAGCAGCGTCCGGCGGGCGTGGGTCGCGTTCGGAGCGGCCGTCGCGGGAACGTGCGCCGCGTGGGTGGTGGTGACGCAGTACATCGAGCCCCGCGAACAGGCCCGCGAGGAGAAGCGGCGGTTCGCCGAGGTGATTCGCTCGCACGCGCCGGCCCCGACGATGGTGCTCCAGTACCGCATGGAGTCGCACCTGCTCTCGTACCACCTCGGGCGGCCGGTGTACACGTTCGTCGAGTGGGCCGAGCTGCGCGACCTCCTGGCCGCGCCCGGCCCGCACTTCGTCATCATGCCGCCGGAGTACGTTCCGATGGCGGCCGTGATCGTCGCGAACCGCACGTTCGCCGAGGTCGCGCGCCTGGAGGACTTCACCCGCGAGAAGCCGGCGCGGCCGCTCGTGTTCCTCCGCGCCGAGTGACTCAAAGTAGGCGACTCGCTCCGCGAGTCGCACCCCGGCGCGACGAGGACGACCGGGCCGCCGACATCGCGGCGGGTGTCACTCGCCGAGCGAGTGACCTACCAAAAGGGGCGGCCGCCGGGATACAACAACCGTCACCGTGGCACGCTCTCCGTTCTCACCGCCCCCGCGAGGACCGCAATGATCGGCAGCACGATGAACCCGCGCCAGTTCCTCGACCGCGTCTCGGAGGAACTCGGCAAGATCGACCCGGCGCAGATCCAGAACCTCGCGGACCTGATCCACGAGCGGTACGCCGCGGGGCGGTTCGTGTTCATCATCGGCAACGGCGGGAGCGGGTCGAACGCCTCGCACCTGTGCGAGGACCTCGGCAAGGGGTCGCTCCACCGCAAGTACTTCGACGACGACAGCAAGAAGCGGTTGAAGGTGCTGAGCCTGACCGACAACTCGCCGTACATCCTCGCGTGGGGCAACGACGAGGGGTTCGACCGCGTGTTCCTGGAGCAACTCAAGAACCTCGCGTCGCCCGGCGACCTGCTCATCGCGATCAGCGGCAGCGGGAACAGCCCGAACATCCTGCGGGCCGTCGAGTGGGCCAACGCGCACCAGGTGACGACGTTCGGCTGCACCGGGTTCGGCGGCGGTAAGTTGAAGACGCTCGCCAAGCACAACCTGCACGTCCCGCTCGACGACATGGGCATCGTCGAGTCGATCCACCTGACGGCGTTCCACTGGGTCGTCGACGACATGTACCGGCGCGTCTCGCTCTCGTAGTCCCGAATTCAAGGTTGGGAGTGGGTTGCTGTCCTCAACGTTGGACCGAGAAGCGGCGGCGGAATGAGGTGGCGCGTCGGGTGTGTATGTGATCGCTCGGCCCCTCACCCGCCGCGAAGCGCGGCGACCTCTCCCCGTAGGAACGGGGCGAGGTGGGGGTGGCTGACCTTCTGTGAAGCTCGACCTTTCGCCTCGCTGATGAGGGGGCGCAGGGGCAACACCTCGCCCCGTTCCTACGGGTGGAGGTCGCGACGAGTCTTCGAGTCGCGGGTGAGGGGTGGCCACGTTCGCCCCTCACCCGCGACGTCGCCACAGTCCGCCACCTCACTGCGAAACGTCACTCCTCCTCCGCGTCCGTCACCTTCGACTTGCTGACGATCTGCTGCTGCACGGCCGCGGGCACCATCTCGTAGTGGCTCAACTCCATCCCGAACGAGCCGGTCCCCTGCGTCAGCCCGCCGAGTTGCGTCGCGTACCGCGACACCTCGGCGAGCGGGGCGCGGGCGTGGATCACGGTCACGTCGCCGGCCAGGCTGTCCTGGCTCTCGACGTGCGCCCGCTTGGTCGGCAGGTCGCCCAGGATCGCCCCGGTGTACTTCGACGGCACCGTGATCTCCAGCTTCACGATCGGCTCCAGCAGCGCCGGCCGGGCCGCGAGGAACGCCTTCTTGAAGGCGTGGCGCGCCGCGGTCTTGAACGCCGCCTCCGACGAGTCGACGTCGTGGTACTTCCCGAAGTGGACCTCGACGGCGCAGTCCTGCACGCGGTAGCCCGCGAGCACGCCGCGCTCGAGCATCTCCCGGCAGCCCTTCTCCACCGCCGGGACGAAGTTGTTCGGGATCGTGCCGCCGACGATGTGGTCGAGGAACGCGAAGTTCATCGCCGGGTCGTAGTGGCAGCTCCGCAGCTTCTCGAACCGGCTCTTGTTCGCGAACTCCTTCTCGCACTGCTCCTGGGTCTTGATGTCGCGGGACAGCGGGTAGACGCGGAGGTGGACCTCGGCGAACTGGCCGCGGCCGCCGGTCTGCTTCTTGTGCTTGTGGTCGCCCTCGGCCTGCCCCACGATCGTCTCGCGGTACGGGACCTTCGGCTCCTTCGTGGTCACCTCGACCCCGAACCGGGCCTTGAGCCGCTCGCGGATGACGTCGAGGTGCAGTTGGCTCACCCCGGTGATGACGAGTTCGTGCGTCTGCGCGTCGTGCGTCACCCGCACCGTCGGGTCCTCGGCCGCGAGCTTGTGCAGGCCGGCCGAGATCTTCTGCTCGTCGCCGCGGGTCTTCGGCTCGACGGCGATGCCGAACATCGGGGTCGGGAAGTGCGGGAGCGGGAGCTTCGGGGCGTGGTTCGCGAACGCGATCGTGTCGCCGATCTCCAGCCCCTCGACCTTCGCGATCGCGACGATGTCGCCTGGCCCGGCGTCGCTCACCTGCGACGTGGCCTTGCCCTGCGCTTCCAGCAGGTGGCCGACCCGCAGCGTCTGCCCGTTGCGGAGGTTCACGACGGTGTGGTTGTGCTGGAGCTTCCCGGCGATGACGCGGATGAAGCTCAGGTGCCCGACGAACTTGTCGTTGACCACCTTGAACACCTGCCCGACGAACTCCTCCTGCTCGGTCGGCTCCAGTTGGTGCGTGCTGCCGTTCACCCCGACCCGCAGCCCTTCGAGCCGCTTGCGGGCGAAGCTCGGCGACAGCCCGTAGCGGCTCAGCGCGTCGAGCAACTCGCGGACCCCCTTGTCCTTCTTCGCGGACAGGCAGAAGATCGGCACCAGCGTGCCGGCCGCCATCGCCCGGGAGATGTCCGCCTCCAGTTCCGCGACGGTCACCTTGCCCTCGGTGAGGTACTTTTCGAGCAGCGGCTCGTCCGACTCGATGACCGCCTCGACGAGCTGGCTGCGGGCACTCGCAACGTTGATCGGGCAGGTCGCGGGGATGTTCACCCGCGGGTCGAGGAGGCAGTACACGTCGCGGATCCCCGGGCCGATGCGGTCCGGCGCGTTGAACAGCACGCAGCACTTCCCGAGCGCCGCCTGGATGCCCTCGACCAGCCCCTGCAGGTCCACGTGGTCCGTGTCGAGCTTGTTGATGACGATCGCCCGCGACAGCCCGAGCGCGCCGGCCTCCTGGAACATCTTGCGGGTGGTCGCCTCGACGCCGTTGACCGCGGACACCACGATCACGGCCGTCTCGACGGCGGCGAGCGCCTCCAGCGCCGCGCCGATGAAGTCGGGCGAGCCGGGGGCGTCGAGGATGTTCAGGTGCTTGCCGTCGTGGTCGGCGTGCAGGACGTGGGTGTCGATGGAGAAGTGGTGCTTGTGCTCCTCGTCGTCGGCGTCGCCGACGCTGGTGCCGTCGTCCACGCTGCCCATCCGGTCGACCGCGTGGGCCTCGAACAGCAGGGCATCGGCCAGGCTGGTCTTGCCCGCGGCGCGGTGCCCGACGAGTGCAATGTCCCGGACGTTTTCCACCAGATGCTTGACGGCCACGGTGAGCCTCCTTCGGAGAAATGGAGTCCCGGAGGGGACCAGTTCCCGCGGAAGAGGTGGCTCGGCGGCGTGCGCTCGGGCCGCCGAACGGCGGCCCGGACGGCGCGTCAGAGGAGTCGCCTGTCGGGTCTGGTCACAGACCGGGTCAGGGCCAACGCTGCGGTCAGGTCAATCGCGCCCTCGTAGAGGGCGCGGCCGATGATGCACCCCGGGGTGCCGGCCTCGGCGAGCCGCGAGACGTGGTCCAGGGAACAGACGCCGCCGCTGGCGATCAGGGGCGTGGGCACGGCCGCCTGCATCTCGGCGAGCGCCGCGAAGTTCGGCCCCTGCATCATCCCGTCGGTGGCGATGTCGGTGTACACGACCGCCGCGAGCGGCGCGTCCGACACCTGCCTGGCGAGGTCCACGGCCCTCACCCGGGAGACTTCGAGCCAGCCCTCCGTGGCGACGTACCCGTCCTTCGCGTCCACCCCGAGCACGATCCGGTTCGGGAACCGGGCGGCGGTGGACCGCACCCACTCCGGGGCCTGGAGCGCGCGGGTGCCGAGGACCGCCCACCGCACGCCCCAGTCGAACACGGCGGCGAGGTCGGCGTCGGTGCGGATGCCGCCGCCGAGTTGCACGGGCACCCCGGCGGCCTCGACGATCTCGCGGACCACGGTGCCGTTGACGGGCTTGCCGGCCTTCGCGCCGTCGAGGTCGACGACGTGAATGCGGTCGGCACCGAGTTCGACCCACCGCTTCGCGACCGCGGCGGGGTCGTCGGAGAAGACGGTCTCCCGCGAGTAGTCCCCCTGCCGGAGGCGCACGCAGCGGCCGTTGAGCAGGTCGATTGCGGGGTAGATGAACATGGCGGTTCCCTGGAACAGCGGTATTGTGACCCGCCGCACGGGGAAAGGCAAGGGGCCGCCGGGGAATGGTCACGCCGCGAGATCGGCGGCCGCGTACCGCCGCCACGCGGCGCGGCCCAGGAGCAGGGCCAGACATGCGACGCCCAGCACCGCCGCGGGCTCGGGGACCGGGACCGGCGAGAACGCGATGACCACGTCGTTGCCCCCGGTGAGGGAGCCGAGCCCGGCGTCGCCCGCGTACGAGATGTACGCCGTCGCCGCGCCGAGTTGGAACGACTGCCCCTGCGCGAGGTTGTTGAACGTGCCGGTTACGGAGACGCCCGGATCGTTGTCCAGGATGTAGAGCTTGTCAGCGGCCTGCGGCGCGTAGCCGAGGCTGGCGAGCAGCGCCGCGCCGCCCAGGTTCACCGACCCGCCGGAGACGCGGAGCCGGTCGTAGTTGGCCGCGGTGTTGCCGTTCAGTTCGAGCGTGAGGTTGGACCCGCCGGCGAAGGTGAGGCCGTCGCCGATGGTGAGCGTTCCCACGCCGCCGTCCCCCGGGGCGAGGTTGCCGCCGGTGTTCACGGTGACGCTCCCACCGACGCGGCCCGTGCCGCCGAGGGAGCCGCCGTTCACGACGACCGCCCCCGTGCCGGTGCCGGAGTTGCTCCCCGTCTGGCCGTTGACGAGCAGCACTCCCGCGGTGACGGTGGTGCCGCCGCCGTAGGTGTTGTTGCCGGTGAGAACGGCGGTGAACGTGCCGCCCTTGGTGAGCGACCCGGTCGCGGTCGATTCGCCGAACCCACCGTTATCGCTGATCCCGCCGCTGACGACGCCGCTGATGGTCACCCGCCCGCTCCCCATGCCGTCGATGGTGAGGCCGGGCGACCCGGGGAACGTGACACTCCCCTCGCTGGCGGATGTGGTGAAGGTCGCGACGTTGTTGGTGACGATGTTCGAGCTGATTGTGAACGCGCCGGAGCCCTGCTGCACGATCTTGGGGGCGAGGACGCTGGCGGTGCCGTCGAGGTTGAGTCCGAAGGTGAGCGTGCCGCCGGCGATGGTGTTGGTGGCCGACGAGGAGCTGTTCAGGTTGAGCCGCGCGACGCGCACGGTGCCGATGTCGTTGGTGGTCGTGTAGGAACCGCTCCCGCTGCCGCCGAAGTTCAGCACGATGTTCGACGTGACCTGCCCCGACGGCGGCAGGACCGGCGCCTGGGCCTGTGCGGTGTTGGTGTTGTAGGACGCATTCCCAGCCGCCGAAAGCACGATGCCCTTGTCCGTCCGCCACTTCGAGTCGCCGAGCGTGAACGTGCTCTCGCCGACGCCGTCCTTCCAGTTCGCCGACGACCCGTCCCAGTTGTAGACGTTCCAGCCCATGTCGAGCAGCATTCCGATCTCATACGGCTGGAGCCGCCGCACCGTGTTGCTGTCGACTGCCCAGTTCATGACGCCAAGCGGGGACGCGTTGACGTGGCTGATGCTGGAACCGCCCTGGAAGGATTCCGGGGAGAACAGAGGGACCGGGCCACCATACACTTCTCGCGCCATCGGGCCACCGAAGTACAACCCGGTGGTCGTGTTGTTCGAGGGGTTGCTGCCGGTGGAGTTCTCGTTCCCGCCGGTGAACGTCGAGGCGGGGCCGGCAAACGTGCCGTGGGTCGATTGGGTCACGTCCGTTCGCATCAGTGCCGACGATGCGAAACTGCCGTTCCCCCGTTGCAACCACCGATCGTAGGTGCTGTACCAGTCCGGTGTTGTTCCAACGGTCACAGCACCGGGGTTCCCGCCTCGTCCGGTCATGTGATCCGTGACGCCACTCGCGAAGCCGAGACCGTGGCCGATCTCGTGGACGAGGACGGTGACCAGGTCAAAGGTTCCGGAGTTCAGCGTCGTGTTCGTGCCGGGCACGGCATAGTGCCACGTCGCAGACGGGTGGAAGTTGATCTGTCCTGAACCGGCCGCCCCGGGCGTAAACGAAGCGTCACTCCGCGCACGCTCGTACATCGGCCCGCCCATGAAGTACCCCTTCGAGGTGAACCCCGAGGAACTGCCCGCTCCGAATGAGCCGAGCGTTCCCCCTCCGCTGATGTCGATGTTGAGCGAGGTGTTCCAGTTGATCGGCAAGTTACCGCGGCCGTCGAGGATGGTGTTCCAATAGCCGACCGCCGCGTTGACGGAATCGCGCCGAAGCTGCCCGACGGTCGAACTCCCCGCTGCGGTCGGGTCCGCGAACCCGGTCCCTCCGACCCCGATGGTGCCGTCCGAGTAAGCCGAACTCCAGGTGATCTGTGCGGAGGCGGTGGAGGCGGTCAGGAGCAGCGCGAGGCAACCCGCGAGGGGGCGGAGGGCACGGCAGAGCATGACGCACCGGGTTGGGAGAATGTGGACGGCCGGGGCGATTCGCCGGGGAACGGCCACATTTTCACCCGGCGGCTCGGCCGAACGCAAGTGAAGATCTTCGGAGCCCCGCGATTCCGGGCGCGCCGGCACCTGTTCAGGGGAGCGTCACGCTCACGTCCGCGGTCGCGCCGGGTGCCACGGCGGCCGGGGTCGCGCGCTCCAGCGGCGGCTTGTAGACCATGCGGGTGATCATCGTGCTGTCCGGGTCGCGCTCGAACCGGGCCGCCTCCCAGTTCGGGTGCCACACCACGACCGTCACCGGCCCGGCCGGCACCTGCTCCAGCTTGAACCGGCCCTCGGCGTTCGTCACCGCGTAGTACGGGTGCTCGGCCACGAACAGGTTCGCCCGCATCCAGTACAGCCCGGCCCCGCTCGACAGTTCCACCCGGCCCGCGGCGTCGAGCGTGCGGGTCACCGGCTTACCGGGTTCCGGCAGGGTCAGGCTGAAGAAGGCGTCGCCGCGGCCCCGGAGGACGTGGTACGCCGGCTCGACCGACGAGACCGCGACCGCGTCGCCCCGGCGCACGAACCCGACCCGCCGGCGGCGCTCGCCCTGGACGACGGTGATCGTCTGGTTCCCCACCTCGACGGCCGCGGGCGGGTGGTCCCACGGCCGCGCCCGCGCCGGGTCGATTCCCTGGAGCCACACGACCGCCCCGGCCAACCCCTTCGACTTCTCGTCGACCCGCGGGGCGTGCGGGTTCTTCGCCATCTGGTAGGCGTAGGTGCCGTCGGGCTTCGGGCGGTGGTTCGGGAAGTCGCCGACCGCCGGGACCGGGCCGGCCCAGGTCACCCGGCCGGTGACGGTGCCGCACGCCGCGGGGTCGAACGCCGTGCCCATCACTGGCGGAGGGGCCGCTGGTGCGGGCGGCGGTGCGGCGTCCGACTCGCACCCCACGAGGAGCAACGGCAGCAGCAGCGGCAGCAGGCGTGTACTCACCGGGTCGCCCTCGGGTCACGGAAACGAACCGGAGTCATACGCTGCCGGAAGCGCGCCTGTAAACCGCAGTTTCGCGCCGCGGCCGCGCGAGCGAGTCTTGGGTCGCCCGGTGGGGGGCGGCCGGCGTAAACTGATGCGTGCCCCTCCCGGAGTCCGCCGTGAAGCCGACTGTTGCTGATGTGAACGCGATCCCGCCCGTGAGGTGCCCGTGCGGGTGGGCGCGGCGCGCGTTCGCCGACGTGCCCGGCGCGCCCGCGAGCGTCCACCGCACCGAGATCCTCGCCGACGCCCGGACGCACTACCACAAGGTGCAGACCGAGACGTACTACGTGCTGGAGTGCGAGCCGGGGGCCGCGATCGAACTGGACGGCGAACGGGTGCCGGTTTCGGTCGGTACCGCAATCATGATCCCGCCCGGCGTGCGGCACCGTGCGGTCGGCCGGATGACGATCCTCAACGTCGTCGTCCCGCCGTTCGACGAGGCCGACGAGTGGTTCGACTGACCCGCCGCGACGGTCCCGCGGCCCCCTTCCACACGCCCTCCCGCGGCACGCGGCGTGCAGGTGCAGTCCCCGGGCGGGACCACGCAATTGAGCCACCCGGGTGCGCGATGATCTTCGTTCCGTTCGGCGTCTGGTTCCGGGGGCTCCTGGCCCTCGCCATGATTGGCGCGTCCGTCTACCTGTTGCTCGGCTGGGCGGACCGCCTGCCTCGGGAGGAGGCGGTCGAGGTCCGGCAGGGCGATCGGGTCGCGGTCGAAACCCGGCCCCTGGAAACGTTCCGCGATCGGGTCGGGGCGTGGCGGCCCGGGTGGGACGCCGCGACGGCCCTGCTCGCCGGCGGCGCCGGGCTGATGCTGTGGAACCTCGGCGGCAGCTTCCTGACCCCGAAGCTCTGGCTCCGCCGCGGGGGTGACGAGCCCCGGCACGAGCGCGGCGGCGAGCGGACCCAGATCCGCCGGCCGGACGGTGCCGTGCTGAACGTCGAGTTCTACGGCCCGCCCGACGCCCCGCCGATTGTCCTCACGCACGGGTGGGGCGGCGACGCCACCGAGTGGAACTACCTCAAGAAGGACCTGGGCTCGAAGTACCGCCTCATCGCCTGGGACCTGCCCGGGCTGGGCCTCTCCACGGAACCCGGCGACCGCGACTACTCGCTCGAACGGATGGCCCACGACCTGGAGGCGGTGCTAGAACTCGCGGGCGGGCGGCCGGCCGTGCTGCTCGGGCACAGCATCGGCGGCATGATCATCCTGACCTTCTGTAAGCTGTTCCCCGAGGCGCTCGGGTCCCGCGTCTCGGGCCTCGTGCTCGTCCACACGACCGACACCAACCCGGTCTTCACGAAGGTCCCGACGTGGCTGCTCCCGGCCATCCAGAAGCCGGTTCTGGAGCCCCTGTGCCACCTCAGCATCGCGCTGGCACCGGTCGTGCGGTTGCTGCACGTGCTGAGCTATCTGAACGGGTCGGCCCACTGGTCGAACCACCGCGGCCTGTTCGCGGGGACCGAGACGAAGGGCGACCTGGAGTTCGTCACCCGCTACATGGTGAAGGCGTCGCCGGCCGTCGTCGCCCGCGGCACGCTCGGCATGTTCCGGTACGACGCGACCGACGCGCCGCCGCGGGTGACGGTGCCGACGCTCGTGGTCTCGGCGGACAAGGACACCACGACGGTCCCGGAGGCGAGCGAGCGGATCGCGCTCGCCGTGCCGGGGGCGCGGCTCGTCACCCTCGCGCCGGCCCGCCACATGGGCCTGCTGGAGAGGCGGACCGAGTTCTCGCGGGCGGTCGATCAGTTCTGCGAGGGGATCGTGGCCCCCGCCGGGCGGCCCGAGCCGCTGAGCGCGGTCGGGCGCTGAGGCGGTCGGTTCACTTCTCGTCGAACAGCTTGCCGAGGTCGAGGGGGTGGGGCTTGAGCTTGGTCGCGGGGCCGGGGCCGTACGCGAGGTGGAGCACGCGGTCGGCCGGCTCGAACACCATGCTCTGGAGCGTGTGCGTCCGCTGGTTCACCTTGTCGAGTTCCGCGAACACGTCGGGCACGCCGAGCTTGCCGGCGCCCCTCGCCTGGAGCGGGGCGAGCTTCGTGTAGCGCCAGCACGTGTCGTCGGTGCAGAGCGCGTCGCTGCGGAAGTGGTTCGTGCAGCACGTCACGCCGTTCTCGGCCGCCCGCACCGCGACGGTCGCCGGCGTCACCTCGAACACCGCCCCGCCGGCCTTGTCGCAGATCGTCATGCAGCACGTCGTCGTGCGGGCCATCTCGCGGACCAACTTCTCGGCCTCGCCGACCGTCGCGCACTCCTCGAGCACGCGGCGGAACATGAACAGGAGCGGGGTGCCCTTCCAGTTGAACCGCGGCTTGTCCTTGCTGGCCGCGATGCCGATCTCGTTGATGGTGACCGACAGGCCGGCATCGTTCATCCCGCTAATGACCCCCGCGATCGGCGCGACCGTGACGGCCGCGAACGCCCGCTTTCCTTCGCCCTTGTAGACGACGACGAGCGTGTGCTCGGTGATCCCCTTCGTCGGGAGCCAGTCGAAGTTGCGGCCGAGCAGCGGCTTGCCGGTCGCGCTGCGGCCCGTCTCGACCACGACGGTCGAGCACCCCATGCCGCTCGACAGGTCCGCGACGGTGTTGGCGAACAGCAGGAGCGAGAGGTCCCGGTCCGCGGCCTTCGCGGCGGCCTCGACCTCGGTGGCGACGTGCTTGGGAAAGTTCGGCTTGAGCAGCGAGGCCATCGTGGCGAGGAGCGTGTACCGCTTCTCGAGGCCCGCGTCCTTGAGGAACGCCTTGTGCATGCCGTCGACGTCGGGGGCGTTCTTGATCGCCAGCACGCCGAACTGCTCGCCCATCTCGGCCGGCGTCCCCTTCAGCAGCAGGACCGGCACGCCGTCGACCCGCCGCAACTCGCCCTTGCCGTGCTTCGCGTCGGGGAACCCCTTCGGCTCGGCGGCACGGAGCGGTGCAACGAGCGCGAGAACGACGAAGAGCGAAACGAGTCGGTTCATCAGGAAAGCCTCGGAGTTCACCCTTCGACCCGAACGCGGAGAGGCGGCGAAGCGATTGCACGCGGATGAAGCGGATAACAGGCAGGATGAAGCGGATCAAAGCCGGTCTGTTCTCTGAAGAACGGTCGCTTCAGATCCTCTTCATCCCTCTTTCATCCGCTTCATCCGCGTCCCATCGCTTCATCTTACTCCTCGTTCGGCTGCGTGGTGCGGCCGAGGGACACGTCGAACTCGCTCAGGAGCGGGACCAGCATCGCCGCGATCGCCACCCCGAACGCGCCGCCGAGTGCGAGGAACGGCACCAAAGGGTCGGCCGACTCGTCGGTCCCGGGCTTGGCGATGAGGATGTTCGCCACGCAGTAGAACATCGCGACCGGGCACAGCACGCTCGCGAGCGTCAGCGCCTGCGACGGCCGGTCGGCACTCAGCACGTACAGCAGCCCGCCGATACCCAGGACGAGGAACGAAATGAAGCTCAACCACTGGTTCGCGAAGCTGCCGCCGTTGACGACGATGAGGTAGATGCAGATCAGCGTGCCGACGGACAGGAAGAACACGGTGCCCAGCGTGTTCCCGATCGCGAGCCGGCTGTTGATGACCCGCAGGGAGACGTGCAGGCCCAGCACGATGGCGAAGGCGAACAGCACGGCGACGGCCCCGCACACGGCGACGAGCGGGCCGAAGTTCGCCTCGGCCACCTCGCCGGCCCCGGCCCCCGGCCCGGTCCGGGCGAGCGCCCCGCGGACCGCGTAGAACAGCGCGAGTATCAGCGGGGGGATCAGGTACTCCTTGCAGTTGTACACGACGCCCCAGATCTTCCCGAACACGAACTCCCGCGGCGAGATGTCGGTGACGAGCAGCACGTCGAGCGCGCCGGTGTCCCGCTCGGAGGTGATCGACGTGGCCGCCTGCGCCGCGACGAGGAGCAGGCTCAGCACCACGACCGGCACCATGCCGTAGGCCGCGGCGAACGACGGCCGCCCGCCGGGGCGGTTCAGCTCGGTCACGGCGAAGTACAGGATCATGGCCAGCACGGTGCCGTACGCGAGTTTCACGAGCAGCGGGCGGCGGCCGTAGGCGAGCGTGCGGACCTCGCGCCACAGCACCGGGTTCGCCCACACCTCGCGGAGCGCGCCCGGGGCCGCGTGCGCCTTGGCCCGCTTCTCCACCTCGATCGACTCGTCGGTGTCGAGCGTGGCGTCGGCCCCCTCGCGCTGCATGATCGGCTCGCCGCTCGGGTTCCACTTCCGCAGCTTCCAGATGCCGATGCCGTTGAGCACGGCGCACCACCCGACCATTACCAGAACGAACCCGTAGGCCGGGGCCAGCGCGCCCCACCCCTCGGCCGGCGGCGCGAGGACCGACTGCATCGTCACGAACGGGTCGAGCCACGCCTGCACCTGGAACCAGTCGGCGTCCGGGTCGAGGGCCGGCCCGACGGCCCCGAGCGCCTGCACCACGCACACGTAGAGCACCAGGAACAGCACCGCCAGCGCGAGCGCCTGGAACGTCCGCTCCCGCCACAGCGCGACGAGCCCGCCGAGCGACCCGGCCGCGACCGCGGACGCGGCGAGCACCAGGACCGTTTGCAGCACCTGCTCGGGGTCGATGCCGCCGAGGAACAGGAGCAGCGACAGCACCGGGGCGGTGACGAGGATCTGCGTGAGGATCGGGAGCAGCGAGCCGAGGAGCTTGCCGAGCACGATCTCGTAGTCCCGCATGTCGGTGAGGAGCAGCAGGATGAACGTGCGGCGGTCCTTCTCCTGCGACACCGCCCCGGCGGCGGACATCGCGGCGAAGAACAGGGTGAGGAGCAGTTGCACGAACGCGACGATCTGGAACAGGAGCAGGCCGAACGCGGCGGTCTCGCCGAGCGTGGCGTCGCGGGCGAACCCGACGGTCGCCTGCCACGTGGTGACGCCGAGGATCGCGAGCAGGCCGACGACCGCGGCCCGGCCCGCGTGGTGCCCGGCCCGCCGGGGGACCGTCACCACCTCCCGCATGAAGATCGGACCCAGCACGCGCGTCTCCCCGTGGTGCGAAATCGGCCGTCGGCCTCAGAGGACAGCGCCTTCGGCGGCAGGGGCCGGAGGCCAGTCGGCGGTCATCCGCTGCGCCGTTCGTCCCCTGTCTTCGGGCCACTGATCTGTGCCGCCGAAGGCGTCTGTCCTCTGCTTCTTCATACGGCCGGCGGGCCGAACCTCCACGGGTCGGCTAGAATCCGTGGGGTATGAAAGCCATCGTCTTCGTCTTGCGCGGGTGCCCGGCGGGTTGCCTCGGGGCCTACGGTAACGAGTGGGTCGGCACCCCGCACCTCGACCGCCTCGCGGCCGAGGCGGTCGTGTTCGACCGCCACACCAGCGACCGGCCCGACCCGGCCGCGGCGTCGGCCGCGTGGCTCGGCGGCGGGCTCCTCGACGCGCTCGGCACCGCGGGCGTGCGCACCGTGCTGGTGCGGGCCAACCACCCGGACACCGACGGTCCCGACTGGTACTACGCCGGCTGGGCGGAAGTGTTCGACGCCCGCCCCGAGGCCGACGACGATTCCCCGCTCGACGCGCTGCTCCGCACCCTCCCGGCGCTCCTGGACCGCTTCGCGGCCGAGGACAACGCGCTGCTCTGGATCGAGACCGACCGGCTCCTGCCGCCGTGGGACGTGCGCCAGGACATCTTCGAGGCGTACCTCGGCCGCGGCGACGACGAGGAGGACGATAAACGCGCGACCGAGGACGAGGACGAGGACGAGGACGAGGACGAGGACGAGGACGAGGACGAGGACGAGCCCGACGGAGACGACGCCGAAGTCGAGGGCGAGGAGGGCGACGACGCGGAGGAAGAGCCCGACGAAGACGACGCCGAGGAAGTCGCCGAGGAGCCCGCGGCTTCCAACCCTCAACCTCCGGTCCCCGCCCCCCAACCACAGATTCCTCCCTGGTCCGACCCGCCGACGGGTCCGTTCGACGCGAAAGACCCCGACGCCTGGGAGTGGCTGCACAGCACGTTCGCCGCGGTGGTAACGGCCCTCGACGCGGAACTGGGAGCGGCGTTCGAGTTGCTGAAGGCCCGCGGGCTCGACCAGAGTGCGGCGTGGCTCCTCACGTCCGACTTCGGCTATCCGCTCGGCGAGCACGGGCAGGTCGGCCTTCACCGCCCCTGGCTGCACACGGAACTCGTCCACCTGCCGCTGGTCGTGCGGCTGCCGGGGGCCGCGGAGGCGTGCCGCCGCGTAACGGGGTTCACGCAACCCCCGGACCTCGCCCCGACGCTCCGCGACCTGTTCGGTGTCCCGGCCGGCGGCATGAGCCTGCTGCCGCTGGCGCGGGGCGCGGCGGAATCGACCCGCACGCGGGCGGTCACCTCACTGGAGCTGAACGGCGCGAGCGAGCGGGCGCTTCGCACCGACGACGTCGCGTTCCTGTTGGCGCTGGCGGTGCCCGAGGGGGAGACGCGCGAGCCGCTGCTGTACGACAAGCCCGACGACCGGTGGGAGGTCAACGACATGCGCGGCCGCAAGATCGACCTGGCCGACGAACTGGAGCGGGAACTGCGGGGCGAAACGGGGTGAGCGGCCGCGGCACGGGGTTCGCACGACTTCAGCGCCGCCCGCACCCATTTCGTGAGGCAGACGTGAACAACCCCAACCGCCGCCCCTCTGACGACGTGTCTTCGGCACCCGAGTCCGGGACGGTCCGCGACGACACCTCTGGCAACCAGACCGCCCGCCCGAACGACCGGCCGGCCCCCGCGGCGAACGCCGGTGCGAAGGGCAGTGGGTCGGACGCCGATCGCCAGAAGGACGACCCCGCGGTCGCCGGCGAAGAGCGGTGAACCCGCGCCGTTGCCCCACGGCCGGGCCGCGGCGACCCGACACGGCCTGCGGCGGGTGCCCCGATCTCACGCGCCGCGCTCGGCCACGAACACCCCGCGGCACGACGAGCACCGGACCCGCTTGCCGGCGGCCGCAGCGGGCACGTTCATTTGTGACCCGCAACTCGCGCACGTCACCACGAACGCCTCCGGCTGCGCGTCCGCCGGGGCCGCGGGGTCGGCGACCGGAACCCACCCGGCGGTGCTCCGGGACGGGGCCGCCGGGGCCGCGACCGCGGCGGGGGCCGAAACCGGTGCGGTCAGGAACGCCTCCAGGATCTTCATCCCCGCACGGATCTCTTCCAGACTGTCCTCGTCGGCCTTGAGCTTGAGCGACTCGACCGTGCCCCCCGTCGCTCCCACGCCGAGCGTGATCCGACGCTTCGAGAGGAAGTAGGCGACGAGCAGCACGACGCCGAGGAGGGCGAAGATCGCCACCATGGGACCGAACGTGTCGCCGCCCCCCCGCGCCACCTGGCTCGCCCCCAGGTTCACGACGGCCAACCCCATCATGCTCAGCCCGAACACGAGGAGTTCCACCGGCCGGGCGACCACCCGGACCGTGGTGGCGATCTGGCCGCGGGGGATGAACACGACCTCGTCCGACCCGAACCGCGTCTTCTGGAGCCGGAACCCGGTCTCGTTCACGGTGACCGTGGCCTTCGTCCCGAGCCCGAGGAGTTTGGCGAGGAAGCCGCCGCCGGTCGCCTTGAGGACGAAGCGTTTCTCGTCGTCGTCGGCCTCGACCCGGTCGATCGTCAAGAGGGGCTGAAACACACTTTGCATGAGGTGCACGAATCAACTCCGTGGGGCCAGTTCAGAGCACAGCCCCAAAGGCTAGTCGATGCTGGCACACAGTCAAGCACCCGCAATCGCGTATCGATCACCAAGTTGTCCGCACGGGCGGCCCGCTGCGCCCCGCCCACAAACCTCGCCCGCCCCCTCACACCGCCACGACGACCTTCCCGAAGTGCGCGCCACTTTCGAGGTAGCGGAGCGCGGCGGGGAAGTGTGAGTTCCGGAGTGCCAACGCCCAACTACACCCGCGATTGCCATGCGTAGGCGTCGCGGGAGCCGTGGACCACGGCCAGCACCTCTACGCGGTCGGGGAGCGCAACGAAATAGACGACGTGCCGGAACTTCTTCAGCCGTGCCGCTCGCACGTCCCGCCAGACGACCGCGTACCCCTCGGGCATGACTTCGATTCGCTCCAATGCCTCTCGGACGCGGGCGACGAACTGCAGTCCCAGGCCGGTCTGTGCTCGCTCGAGTTCGTCGTGGGTGGATTGCACATCGGCATCAGCCACCCGGCGGAGGACGACGGGGCGGCTCACGACGGGTTCCCGAACCGGGCGAGCGCCTCGCGCCACGGCTTCCCGTCGCGCGGCGCGGCGTCGAGGTCGGCACGGCGTTTGGCGAGTTCGGCCAGGTGCCACTCGGGCACCTCGTCGGGGTTGACCTGGTCGGGAAGACTGTCCCAGATCAGGTCGATCAGGTCGAGCCGCTCGCGGACGCTCAACTGGTCGATCCCGAGTTCCTGAATGGTCACGCTCACGACCTCCCGGTAGACGTTGCTCTCCCGACGATACCACACCGGGTCCGTGCGGGGAACGCCTACCCCGTCATGTGAAACTGCGGGTGCCGCAGCCACGCTCGGGCGAAAACCGCGTCTGCAAAGTGCGTCACCCACGTCCGGCCCGGCGCGGCTTCGTACGGTAGTCCCACAATCCGCCCGGGTAGTCCCTCGATCGACTGACGGAAGTGTCGTTCGAGTTCGCGCCAGTCGGAGTCGGAGTACCCCAACCCCACGACCGACGGAACGGAAACGGTGAGCGCGCCCCAAAAGCAGACGACACCGCGGAACTGCTCTGCGAGCCAGGCGGACAGTTCACCCAGGACGCGGTGATCTTCTTCGCGGCTGCAGAACGCGATCAACAGAATCTCATCGACGGGCGTGAAGCCGAATGCGGCGGCTACTTGGGGCAACTCATCAGGCTCCCACTCCCAGTCCGGCTGGAGACCGGTATGAAGAGCAAACGGCCGACCGTCGCCGACATAACCGCCTGCAACCGGCCTGGTATCCGCGATGTGGAAATCGAACTCGCCGAACGTGCCCGCGACTTCCTCACCGCTCACCGCTTCGAGCCACTGCCGCAGCCGTGCGTGGTCCGGTTCGGTGAGCGGAGCGGGCAGGAGTACCGAAGCGCTACGGCCGGCCATGCGGAGCCTTTCCCGGCGAAAAGTATTGCTGCGTTCGGTTGCGATGCCCACTTGCCCGCGTCACACCGCCACGACGACCTTCCCGAAGTGCGCGCCGCTTTCGAGGTAGCGGAGCGCGGCGGGTGCGTCGGCGAACGGGAACACGCGGTCGATCACGGGCCGCACGCCCTCCCCGGCGATCAGGCGGTTCATGTCCTCGAACATCGCCCGCGAGCCGACGAACACGCCCTGCACCCGCACCGCCTTCATCAGCACCGGGAGCGGGTTGAACGTGCCGGCCCCGGACAGCACCCCGATCAGCGCGACGTGCCCGCCGAGCCGCACCGCCTTCACCGAACTTTCGAGCGTCCCGGCCCCGCCGACCTCGATCACGATGTCCACGCCCGTCCCGTCGGTCTGCTCGCGCGCCCACTTGTCCCACGCGGGGCTGGTGCGGTAGTTCGTGCCGGCCGACGCGCCCATGTCGAGCGCCCGGTTCAGCTTCTCGTCGCTCCCGGACGTGACGAGCACCCGCGCCCCGAGCGCCCGGGCGAACTGGAGCGCGAAGATCGAGACGCCGCCCGTCCCCTGGAGCAGCACCGTCTTCCCCGGGCCGCACCCGGCCCCGGTGAGCGCGTGCCACGCCGTCACCGCGGCGCACGGCAGCGTGGCGGCCTCCTCGAAGGTCAGAGACCCCGGCACCGACACCAGCCCGGCCTCGGAGAACACCACCTGCTCGGCCAGCGTCCCGTCGAGGTCGCCGCCCAGCGTGGTCTTCGCCGCCGCGTCCGAGATCGGGCCGCTCAGCCACCCCTGCATGAAGCAGCCGATCACCCGGTCGCCGGCCGCGAACCGCGTCACCCCTGGGCCGACGGCGACCACCTCACCGGCCCCGTCGGACCCGAGCACCCGGGGGGTCTTCTGCTTCGGGTTGTAGACCCCCTTCGCGACGAGCAGGTCGCGGTAGTTCAGCGACGCGGCCCGGACCCGCACGAGCACCTGCCCGGGGCCGGGGGCCGGGTCGGGCCGGTCCTGGAACGCGAGGTTGTCGAGGCCGAACCCGGACGGGACGACGAGCGCTTTCACGGCGGTTCCTCGGACGCGGGCTTGCGGGCACACGGATCAGAATACCGGCCCCGACCGGTGGGGTTTTCAGGTTTTGCGGGTTCTGTGGGGCCGGGGCCGTGCTAAACTTGGTCTGCTCGATTCCGACCGAGTCACACGTCACCGGGCGCACGGAACGGATGAACGACCCAGCCGACTCGTACGTGATGGACGAAAACCTGGCGCGGCTGCTCGCGGCCTACGACCAGAACATCGACGGGGCGGACGACAAGGCCCCCACCATCGGCGTCCCGACGGCCGAACTCAAGCAGGTCGAGCGGGCCGCGGCCCAGCTCCCCGGCTCCCAGGCCAGCGTCGCCCTCGACGACTTCTTCACCGACCCGACCCAGATCCCGGTCGTCCAGTCCCCGCGGTCCGGGCGGTACCGGCTCGCCGGCGGCCCGCACCGGGTCGGCCGGTTCGAGCTCCGGCGGCAGCTCGGCAAGGGCGGGTGCGGGATCGTGTTCCTGGCCTACGACCCGAAGCTCGAGCGCGAGGTCGCGCTGAAGGTGCCCCGGCCCGAGATGCTCCTGAGCCAGGACGCCCGCCGCCGGCTCGTCCGCGAGGCGCTCGCGGCCGCCGAGTTCGACCACCCGAACCTGGTCCCGGTGTACGAGTCCGGCGAGATCGGCCCGATCTGCTACATCGCGACCGCGTTCTGCCCGGGGCAGACGCTCAGCGAGTGGATCGACCGGCAGGCGTTCCCGGTCCCCGTGCGGCAGGCGGCCCGGCTCATCGCGACCATCGCCGAGGCGGTCCAGCACGCGCACGACCGCGGGGTGCTGCACCGGGACCTGAAGCCCAACAACGTGATCCTCCAGTCCACCAAGGAGGACCCGATCGAGCAGGAGCCGCCGGCCGGGTCGGTCAATCTGCGGGGCGAGCAGTTCGTGCCGCGGATCGTGGACTTCGGCCTGGCGAAGCTCCTGGAGCGGGGCGGCCCGTCGGAGACGACCACCCGCCAGATCCTCGGCACGCCGAAGTACATGGCCCCCGAACAGGCCCAGGCCCGGCACGGCGACATCGGCCCGGCCGCCGACGTGTACGCCCTGGGCGTGATCCTGTACGAACTCATCACCGGCCGCGCCCCCTACGAGGGCGAGAGCGACGTCGAGGTGCTGCGGCAGTCGATCGACGGGAAGCTGGTCCAGCCCCGGCACCTCCGCCGGGACGTCCCCCGCGACCTGGAGGCCATCTGCCTGAAGGCGATGCACCGGGTGCCGGCGCGGCGGTACCGCACGGCCATCGACCTGTCCGACGACCTGCGGCGGTTCCTCGACGACAAGCCGACCCTGGCCCGCCCCCTGAAGTGGGCCGGCCGCGCCGCCCGGTGGCTCCGCCGCAACGACCAGACCGTCGCGCTCGTCACCGTCACCACCATCGCCACCATCCTGCTGGCCGTCGGGTCGATGAGCCTGGTCCAGACGAAGAAGCTCCAGGACGCCCGCGCCCGCGACATCCACCAACTGGAGCAGCGGACCCGCGGGGACCAGCACCGGGACTACGCCCGGGCGCTGCGGTCCGCGTTCCTCGCGTGGCGGTCCGGCGACCGCAAGGCCGCCGAGGAGCACCTCGACACCGCCTGGCGCGTGGCCCAGCTCGGCGGCCAGGGGACGGACTTCGCGTTCGGCTACCTGTCCCGGCTCGTCGCGGCCGACCGGCTGATGATCGTGTGCCCGGCCGGGGCGGTCACGGCGCTGGCCGTGTCGGCCAACGGCACGCGGCTCGCCAGCGGCCACGCCGACGGCACCGTCGCCCTGTGGGACCGCGGCTCCGGCGACCCGCTCGGCTCGGCCCGCGCCCACGACGGCCCGGTGACGCACCTCGCGTTCGCCCTCGGCGGCGCCCGGCTCCTCTCGGTCGGCGCGGCGAAGGGGGACGAGACCGGCCTGTGCTGGGACGTGGACCCGGCCGGCGGCGTCCGCCCCGCGGCCGCCCCCCGCCGCGCGCTGGGCCGCCACGTGACCTGCCTCGCCGTCACCGCGGACGGCACCGCCGCGGTCGCCGGCACGGGCCGCGGCCAGGTGCTCCGGGTGGACCTCACCGGCGCCACGAGGGACCGGGCCGTGCAACTCGACCGGGCCGACCCGGTCACCGCCGTGGCCCTGTGCGAGACCGGCGGCGCGGTCCTGGTCGGCACCGCCGGTGGGAAGGTGCAGCGGCTCACCGCCGACCTGACGCCCGAGGCCGGCGAGGGGGCCGCGGCCGGCCGCGTCGCCGCGCTGTTCGACCTCGGCGGCCGCCAGTACGCCGCGGCCGGCCGCACGGGCGTCCTCATGGCCGTCGCCGACCCGTGGGCCGTCCGTACCCGCGGGCCGAGCGAGTGGCTCGCCGCGGTCCCCCAGGGGTTCGCCGCCGGCGACGGGGCCGGGTGGGTGCTGCTCCGGTCCGGCCGGTGGGCCGAGTTGCAGACCGGCGACGCGGGCGACACCCGCGCCGGCGCCGCCACCCGCGACCGCAAGACCCTGTTCACCGCCGGGGACGACGGGATCATCCGGTCGTGGGAGCTCCCCGCCGACTTCCGCGACCGCACCGCCGCGACCGTCGCCCCCGTCACCGCCGTCGCCGCCCACCCGGACGGGGCGTGGTTCAACGCCGTCGACGCGCAGTCCCTGATGTGGCAGTTCGGGACCAAGGACGAGCTGGCCGTGCCCGGGAAGTTCGCCGCACTGCGGGTGCTCCGGGACGGCGGGGCCGACGGAACGACGCTGGCCGTCGAACTGCGGGACCGGGCCGCCGTCCTCCGCGAGCCGAACGCGGCCGCCGTGCGGGCGCGGTTCGCCCCGCCGGACGGGGCCGCCGCAACGGCCGTGGACCTGTCCCCCGACGGCGCGACGATCGCCGTGGGCGACGACCGCGGCCGGGTGTCGGTGTGGACGGTCGCGACGGGCGAGGCGCTCGGCACGGTGGACTGCGGGGGGCCGCACCCGGTCCGCCGCGTTCGCGTCTCGGGCGAGGGGCCGGTGGTCGTCGCGGCCGCGGCCGGGGAGCACGTCGGCGCGTGGGCGGTCGGCGACCCGAAGCCCCTGGTGCGGCTCCCCACCGACGCGCGGACCGTGTTCGCGCTGTTTCCGGGGGGGGGGCGGCTCGCGGTGTCCGGCCGCTCCGGCGTGGTCCGCGTCTGGAACCTGTTCGACGGCCGCGAGGAACTGGCCCTTCACGGGCACGTCGGCGCGGTCACCGGCCTGGGCGTGTCCCCGGACGGTCGGACCCTCGTCAGCGGCGGTGCGACCGGCGAGGTGAAGATGTGGGAGGTCCGCACCGGCCTGGAACTGGTCGGGCTCCGCCGCCACTCGGGGCCGGTGTCCGTGGTGGAGTTCTCGGCCAACGGCCGGCTCCTCGTCACCGCCGGGGCGCAGCTCGCCGTCTGGGACTCCGCCAAGGAGTGACCGGCGGGCACCCTCAAACGCCCGACCCTCGAACGGCCACCCGCGTCGCCTGCCAACAATTTGAACACTTTCCGCGAGACTCCCGGACAGTTTCGGGTTGAATACTGTTGACGCGAGCCGACCCGCCGGTGCCTTTACCGGCCGGGCGGCTCCTTCTCCCGGAGCCGATACCAATGCGCAAGCTAATGTCCGCCGTGGTCGTGCTGTTCCTGATGGCCGGCCTGGTCGCCGCCGCCGAAGTCATGGTCGTGAAGTACGACAAGGAGAAGAAGGAAGTGACCGTGAAGGAGGGGGACAAGGAGGCCACCTACACCATCAGCGACAAGACGAAGGTCATGGTCGGTGACAAGGAAGGCAAGCTCGAGGACCTGGAGAAGCGGCTCACCTCGAAGGTCGCCAACAAGATGAAGCTCGACATCACCACCGATAAGGGCGCGATCACGGAAGTGAAGCTCAAGGGCGGCAAGAAGTAATCGAACGCGACGCCCCGACGAACCGCGGCCCGGGCGGGGAATCGCCCGGGCCGCGTCGTTTCCCGGCCGCGGCCCCTGGCCCGGCACGGGCCGTGCAGCCCGAGTCGCGACGGACCGTTTGCCCGGGGACCGGCGGTGTCGTAAGATTGGGTGGAATCGCATTCACCTCCGACGGATCGCCCCGTGAGCGCGGTTACTCCCCATCGTCCGCCGGGTGCCCCATGTCCGTGCCGAACTCCGTCGAGGAACTGCTGGGGCTGATCCGCCGGAGCGGGGTCGTCGAGGAGGAGCGGCTCAACGCTTACCTGGGCCGGCCGAAGTACGCCGCCGGCCTCCCCCCGACCGTCCAGGACTTCCTCGACGCGGCCGTCCGCGACGGGCTGCTCACCAACTTCCAGACCGAGCAGTACCTCCTGGGCAAGTCCCGGGGGTTCGTCATCGGCCAGTACAAGCTGCTGGAGCGGGTCGGCGTCGGCGGCATGGGGCAGGTGTTCCTGTGCCAGCACGTCGAGACGCAGAAGCGGTTCGCCATCAAGGTGCTGCCCCCGTCGAAGGCCGACCAGCCGGCCGCCCTGGGCCGGTTCCAGCGCGAGGCCCGGGCCGCCGCGGCGCTCGACCACCCGAACGTGGTCCGCACCCACGGCATCGACCAGGACGGGAACCTGCACTTCATCATCATGGACTACATCGACGGGGCCAACCTGCTCGACATGGTCCAGGGGTTCGGGGCCATGAGCGTGGACCGGGCCGTGAGCTACACCCGGCAGGTCGCCGCCGGCCTCGACTACGCCTTCCGCAGCAAGATCATCCACCGCGACATCAAGCCCGGCAACGTGATCGTGGACCGCAAGGGGGTGGCCCGCATCCTCGACATGGGGCTGGCCCGCATCCTCAGCGACGCGGCCGACCAGCTCACCATGAAGTACGACGACAAGATCGTCCTCGGCACCGCCGACTACGTGGCCCCCGAGCAGGTCGCCAACAGCCACTCCGTCGACGGCCGGGCCGACATCTACGGGCTCGGCTGCACCCTGTACTTCATGCTCGCCGGGCACCCGCCGTTCCCGACCGGGACCGTGTCGCAGAAGCTCCTGTGGCACCGGACCAAGGAGCCGACCCCGATCCGCGCCGTCCGCCCGGAGGTGCCCGAGGGGCTGGCCGCCGTCGTCGCCAAGATGATGGCCAAGGACCCGAAGGTCCGGTACCAGACGCCGGCGCAGGTGGTCGTCGCGCTCGACGACCACCTCCCGCACTCGGTGCCGCTGCCGCCGGCCGAAGAGATGCCGCAGCTCAGCCCCGCGGCCCGCGAGGTGGTGAAGACCGACTCGGTCGCGGCGATGCCCGGCCTGCCCGACCAGGCCCGCCGCACCCGCCCGGCCGCCGCAGCACCCGCCGGCGGCCGCGCCGTTCCCGTCGCCGCGGGGCCGTTCGCACCGGCGGCGGCCCCGGGCCCGTTCGCCTCGGGCGGCGCGTCCCCGTGGGGGGCGACGAACGGCAAGAAGCACGCCCCGCCCGACGACGAGGACCTCCCCGAGGCCATCGAGGAGCCGCCGTCCGCGACGAAGATGTCGCGGCACAACATCAACATCGACCCGAACTCGGTGAACCGGGACACCTTCCCGAAGAAGCGGCGGGTGCCGTTCGTGGTGCTCGCACTCGCCGCCGTCGTCCTCGCCGTCATCGCCGCCTGGCTCGTCAACTGACCGGCCCGCCCCGGCCGATCGCGCCCGCCCCCGCGATCACCCCACCGCCGCACGCCGCGCACGTGCGGACCAGCGGCCCCAGCAGCCGCCGCGACACCTCGGGCACCGGGGCCGCCGGCACCTCACCCAGCTCCGCCAACCACCCCGTTCGGAACGCGAGCCACTGCCGCACAACGGCCGGGAAGTCGTCGGGGAGCGGCGCGCTTACCGCGAGTCGGTGCCGACCGAGCACGAGCACGCGCCCGCCGCTTTCGAGCCGCACGTCAGCGTCGGGGTCGGCGACGAGGTGCCCCGCGACGGCGACGCCGCGGGCGCAGACCAACACCGGGCCGACGGCGTCCTCGACGGCCCGCTCCGGGCGGTGCGACAGCAGCAGGTCGGGGAACGCCGCGAGCGTGTCGGCCGCGTCCCGCGGGAGCGTGCGGGCCGTGTCGAAGACCGTGTTGCCGTGGCCGACGGCGTGCCAGCGGTGCGCGTCGCGGGTCCGCCACAGGCCGAACAGCAGCGCGAGGTGCGGGGCCGGTTCCGCGAGGACGACGCGCCGCAGTGCGGGGGCCGCGGCGCACAGTTTCACGAGGTCGCGGGGGACGTGACCCGCACCGAACGCGGCCGCGAGAACGAGCACCCGCAACCTCGCAACGTCACCGGCAGACCGGTCGCGGGTGAGGTACGCGGCGGCGACGTGTTCGGCGAAGTCGGGCGGCCGCTCGCCGGCGAACGCACTCGCGACCAGCCCCGCGACGCCCGCGACCACGTCAACGCCGAACCGGGCCGCGTCGTCGAGTTGCAGCACGGCCGCGGCCGCGAGGAGCTGGCGCTCGCCGTCGGTCCCGAAGGGTGCGATCACGAGCCGGGCCAGGAGATCGACGCGGCGCTCGGGCGAACCGCGGCCGAGGCTCGCGAGGCACAGTCGCGTGAGGTAGCGGCTGCCGGGTTCCGTCTCCGCGAGCAGCACGGCGAACTCGTTCCACGCGACATCGACCGCTCGGTCGTCCGCGTCGCGCTGCGATCTCGCGAACCGCACCCAGACATACGCAACCGCTGCGAGCGCGAACCCGACGAAGAGCGGCGCACGCACCGCAGCGGCGAGCAGCAGGGCGCACGTTGCGGCGAGCGTTGCCATCGCCCGCGGCGACGGCGCGAGGCGACCGCGGGCCGCGGGTTGCATCGGCGTGGCGAGCGCGACCGTGCGGGCCCAGGCGTTCCCGCCGACGCTGACCGCGTAGCCGTCGCCGCTGAGCCGCCCGTTCGCGAGGTCGAGCGGCGGCGGGAGCGGTGCGACGGACGCGGGGACCTCGGCGAAGCACGTGCGGCACAGGCCGGCCCCGCGGTCGCCCGCGGCCGCCAGCAGCGCGGCGACTTCCTCGGGCGGCGCGTGCGTCTCGGCCATCCAGCTCCGCAGGCCGGCCGGGCCGTTCAGTTCGGCCATGCGGTCGAGCGCCGCGGTGTCGCCCGCGGTGTACGCCCGGAGCAACTCGGCGGCGGTGCGGTTCGCGGTGCGGGTGGTGCGGCGGTCGAGGGTGAGGCCGTGCTCGTGCCACAGGTGCTTGACCATCTCGACGCGGCGGAGCTTCACCTTGCACCGCGGGCACGCCATCTTCACGCGCTGCTCGCGGGCGTCGATCACCTCGTCGAGCGCGTGGCTCTTCTTCGTCAGGTTTTGCACCTGGCGCAGCCGCTCGACCGCCCGGCCCGACGACACGCCGGCGGTCACCGCGCTGGCGACGCGGCGCACGGGCCGGCGGCGGTCGGGGAGCAACCGCAGGGCGCGGGCCGCCGCGGCGATGCGCGTGGCGAGCGAGACCCGCGACTCGGCGAGCAGCGGCAGGAGCTGCGGGAGAAGCCCGACGCGCTCGCCGCGCTTTAACGCGGCCATGCGAGCGAGGAGCGCGTCAAGTTCCGCAGCGGCGTCGGGGGTCATGCGTCCACGTCCCACACGACGACGCGCCCGTCCTCGGTGCCGGCCGCGCCGACGGTGCCGTCCGGCGCGAACGCGACCGACACGAGCTTGCCGAGCTTCCAGTCGAGCGTGCGGACGAGTTCGCACCGCTCCAGGTTCCACAGGCACACGGTTCCGTTGTTGCGGCTGCACGCGACGGTCCCGTTCGGGTGAACCGCCATCCCACTCAGATACGGCCGCCCCGGATGCACCAGTTCGCCCGCGGGCCGACCCGTCTCGGCGTCGAACACCTGCACGACGCGCCCGGATTTTCGCGCGAGGAGCTTCGTGCTGTCGGCGGAGAACTGGAGTTGTTCAACTCGAGTTGTGGGGTCCAGTACGGTTGAAGTGTACTCGCTACCCGTACCAGCATTCCGAACCGAGAGGGTCAGCACTGATCTGCCGGTGCTGGATGTAGACTTCTCGACAAAGGCAGCCTTGGCCCCATTGGGATCGATAGCTGCGACATCGAACCTGCCCCGCCCGTGCGAATGCTCGGACCAAGCCCTGTGGAATCGCAAATCGCTCTCGGCCACCAAACAGATGGCCCCGCCCCCATCAAATGGACCTTCCCATGACAACAACCGTGAGCCGTCTGCTGACATCGCAAACCGCGGTAAAATGTGCCGTGGCTCGCACTTGTCGAGTCTCAGTTCATTCACAACGTCGAACGCTATGAGGTGCCCTTGCTCGACCACGAGCGCGGAGAGACCTCCGTGAGTGAAGGCAAGGTCGGAGACCGTTTCCGGCGCACCGGTAGTCATGTGCTTACCGCTCGCCAGATCCCACACGTCCACGTTGCCACGAACGCCGAACGCCGAACACGCCGCCGCGATGTGCACCTGCGAGCCGATCGCGAGCAGGTCGAGTGGGCGCGGCGTCTTCGCGTGAAGGACTCGCATGCCTCCAGCTTACCGGATCGCCGCGGCGTAAAATACCAGTGGAGGTTCACCATGCTCCCGTTCGCTACCGATGCCGTTCCGCCGCTCGCGGGGGTGCGGGTGCTCGACGCCGCGCGCGTCCTCGCCGGGCCGTTCTGCGGGCAGTTGCTCGCCGACCTCGGGGCCGATGTGGTCAAACTCGAACGCCCGGGCAGCGGCGACGACACCCGCGGTTGGGGGCCGCCGTTCACCGCCGACGGCACGTCGGCGTACTTCCTCTCGTGCAACCGGAGCAAGCGGTCGCTCACGCTCGACATCGGCACGCCCGATGGGAGTTCGATCTTCCATCGCCTGCTCGAAACGTCCGACGTGCTCATCGAGAACTTCCGCACCGACAGCGCCGAGAAGATGGGGCTGGCACCCGAGCAACTCCTCGCACGGCACCCGCGGCTCGTCGCGTGCTCGATCAGCGGGTTCGGCCGCACCGGGCCGCTCCGCGACGCCCCGGGCTACGACTTCGCGATCCAGGCGATGAGCGGGCTCATGGGGATCACTGGGCCGGTCGCCGGGCCGCCGTTCAAGGTCGGCGTCGCGCTCGCCGACGTCCTCACCGGCCTGTACGCCGCGACCGCGATCCTCGCGTGCCTCAAGGCCCGCGAGCGGTCCGGCCACGGGTACGCCATCGACCTCGGTTTGCTCGACTGCGCCCTCGCGGCGCAGGTCAACGTCGCCCAGGCGTACCTCACGAGCGGCACGGTGCCGCTGCGGCAGGGCAACGCGCACCTCCAGATCGTCCCATACGAATTGTTCGAGACGGCCGACGGCTACCTCGTGCTGAACGTCGGCAACGACTCGCAGTGGCGGGCGTTCTGTGTCGCGGCCGGTGCTGGGGAGCTGGGAGAAGAGCCGCGATTCGCCACCAACCGCCAGCGCGTCGAGCTTCGCGTTGAGGTGGTGCCCCGCGTTGCCGAGGTGATGCGACGCCTGCCGACCGCCGAGTGGGAGAAGCGGCTGTCCGAGGCGCATGTGCCGCACGCTGTGGTGCGCGACTACGCCGGCACGTTCGCCCACGAGCAGACGGCCGCCCGCGGCATGAAGGTCACGATCCGCGACCCGGCGGGGAACCCGGTCGATCTGATCGGCAACCCGGTCCACCTGACGGGCGCACCGACCGCACCGCCCGCGATGCCGCCGCGGCTCGGTGCGCAGACCGACGACGTGTTACGGGAACTGGGGCTGAGCGCCGACGAGGTCGCGGCGCTGCGGGCGAACGGCGTGGTGTAGGAGCGGCCTGCTCGGTTGAAATCATCGGCGGTTGGCGGTCCCCCCCCCAGGGGGGGGCCCAAACACCCAACGGCTTGTTTGTGTGCGCCCCCCCAGGGGGAGCCCCGGGGGGGACACAATAAAACAAAAA